>DATECI010000248.1:0-6420 GCA_035286985.1 Gemmatimonadales bacterium | reverse complement strand
GCCCGGGAACTCGGAAATCTGTCACCCCAGGTTCACTCCGCGTCCAGGAAGGGATAGCGGTAATCGTGGGGCGGCACGAAGGTTTCCTTGATCGATCGGGCCGAGACCCATCGCATCAGGTTGAGCACCGACCCAGCCTTGTCATTCGTTCCGCTCGCCCGCGCCCCGCCGAACGGTTGCTGCCCCACCACGGCACCGGTGGGTTTGTCGTTGAGGTAGAAATTCCCCGCCGCATTGCGCAGCAGGAGAGTCGCCTCGACCAGGGCCGAGCGGTCCTGCGCGAAGACCGAACCGGTGAGCGCGTACGGGCTGGTGCGGTTCACCAGGCCAAGCGTGGTGCGCCAGGCGCGATCCGGATAGACGTGGACGGCGAGCACCGGCCCGAACAGCTCTTCACACATGAGGCGGTGGCCCGGGTCCTTGACCTGAAGCAGAGTGGGCTCGACGAACCAGCCCCTTCGATCATCGGCTCCCCCACCCGCGAGAATGGTGATCCCCCGATCCTTGCGCGCCGCATCCAGGTATCCCTTCAGGCTCTCGAACGAGTTCGCATCGATCACCGCCCCCATGAAGTTCCGGAAGTCGGTCACGTCTCCCATCCGAATTTCCTCGATAATCTCGAGCGCTCGCCGTTTGACCTCGGGCCAGAGGCTTTGGGGGATATACGCCCGTGAAGCGGCGCTACATTTCTGGCCCTGATACTCATAGGCTCCTCGCGCCATCGCCACGGCAAGCGCCAGGGGATCCGCACTCGGGTGCGCCACGATGAAGTCCTTGCCCCCCGTCTCGCCGACCAGCCGCGGGTACATCGCGTAGCCCTCCAGCCGCTCCGCCACGCCTTTCCAGAGCATCTGGAAAACGGTGGTCGAGCCGGTGAAGTGAATCCCCCCGAGAAACCGGTCCGCCAGCAGTCGTTCCGACACTCGCCGGGAATGGCCCGGAACGAAGTTGATCACTCCCGGGGGGAGGCCCGCGTCTTCCAGCAGTCGCATCAGGAAGTAATTGCTGAGCGCCGCCGTCGCCGCCGGCTTCCAGATCACCGTGTTCCCCATGAGCGCGGGCGCGGTGGGAAGGTTCGCGCCGATCGCGGTGAAGTTGAACGGCGTGATGGCGTACACGAATCCTTCCAGCGGCCGGTAGTCCATCCGGTTCCACACCCCCGGGGAGGAGATCGGCTGCCCGGCATAGATCCGCTCGGCGAAGTGAACGTTGAACCGGAAGAAGTCGATGATCTCGCAGGCGCTGTCGATTTCGGCCTGGAAAACCGTCTTGCTCTGGCCCAGCATCGTCGCTGCGTTGAGCGTCTGCCGCCACGGTCCGGCCAACAGCTCGGCCGCCTTGAGGAAGACCGCCGCGCGGTCCTCGAAGCGCCAGTTCGACCACTCCCGCTGAGCCCGGCGAGCCGCGGTCACCGCCGCATTGAGGGTTCGCGCATCCACCTGATGGGTCATCGCCAACTGGTGCCGGCGCCGGTGGGGCGCAACCACCTTGACCGTGTTGCCGCTCCGGAACTCCTTCCCGTTCACGATCACCGGGATCTCCGTGACCATGCCCGAAAGCCGCTGGAGCTCCGCCTTCACGGCGGCGCGCTCAGGACTTCCCGGCGCGTAGCTCAAAACCGGTTCGTTGCGGGGAGTGGGGATGTTCGACGTACCGTTCATGGGGAAGCTCCTGGCTATCGGCTATCGGCTATCGGCTATCGGCTATCGGCTATCGGCTATCGGCTGCCCAAAGGTATCCGCAATCGAGGCTTTCGGCTTTCACGGGTCCCAGGATCGCCGTTCACCGTTCACCGCAGTACCGTGAACCCCGCCCGCTCCAGGATCGCCTTACCCTGCTCCGAGAGCACGAACTGGACGAATCCCTCGGCCACCACCCGATGGGGCGCTCGGGTCGGAATCGTGATGGCGTAGACGATCGGCTCGCCCCGGAACTCGACCGAATCCGGCACCCCGAGTTTCGGCCCGGGAAGCCGGACCCGGGCTCGAGCGTACGAGTTGGCCTGCCCCGGATCGCTCAGGTCGATCTCCGCCGGCAGCGAGACCCAGCGGAGGCCCCCAGTGGCCGCGAGCGACCGGTACGACCAGGCATAGTCCAACTCCCCGGCCTGAACCAGGCCGATCAGCTGCGCCTCATTGGGTCGAACAAACTGCAGCTGGATCGCTCCTTCGAGCCGCCGGGCCAAACCCGGCTCGCCATAGTGGCTCTCGGCAAGTTGAAACACCATGAGCGTCCGGTAGCCGTTGGGATCCAGAGCGGGATTGGAGTGGCCCCAGCGCACCCCGGGCCGGAGCAGGATCCGCCACCAGTTTTCCCGGTTGATCTCACCGGCGTAGGCCGAGCGGTCGGTGTGGACGAGGCCCATCGCATTCGACGCGAAGGCCACGTATCCGGAGGCATACCCGGGGACCAGCAGCTTGCTGATGACACTGTAGTCAGCAACCGCCAGAACGTCGGGGATCTTGCCGAGCTCGGTGAGCTTCCGGGCCGCCTCCAGACTTCCCGAGCTTTCCTGCTGGGGCCTGACTGCCGGGTGTTCTCGCGAGAATGCCTCGAGCAATTCCCGAAACGGGTAGGCCAGACTGCCGGCGTTGAAGACGATAAGCGGCCCGGCCAGCGGAGAGTCGCCGCCTTCTGGCACCGGCCGCTGGCATCCCGAAGCCGCTGTCAACATCGCTGCCCCGACTACCACGGAGAGCCGCATGTCCTCAAGATATCGACGCGCAGTATATTCCAACGTCATGCCTCCATCCTGGAGCCGCATCACCCTGGCCGCGGCGGTAACGGCGCTGGCCTGCCGCCCGTATGACAGCTACGCGCCGCTGGCTGATCAGGCCGGACTCGTGCCGGCTGCCCAATTCGCCCGCTACGGGCGGGACCAGGCAGCCCTGGTTGCCATCGGCCGTTCGCTCGCCGCCTGGCGAATGACCGCCGATACCACCGACCTGATTCAGCAGGCTGCCCAGGCCACCTGCTTCGCACTTCGTCTGCCCGAAGTGCAATCCGTGGACGCAGACCCGCTGGGGCATCGGCTGACGATAACATTCCGGAGCGGCTGGCGTGCGGGTGTGGTACCGATTCCCGATGGGGTCGAGCCCTCCGAGACGCCCGGGCTCAGCATGCTGCTGCCTCCGCCTCCCGGCTGTCGGTGACTGGTTGCTATCAGGTCGTTACCACGACCGATAGCGAAGCCGAAGCGACTCGCATCGCCGAGACTCTGGTGACCAACCAGCTCGCCGCCTGCGCCCAGGTCACCGGTCCGGTTGCGAGCGTCTACCGGTGGCACGGCGCCATCGAGCGGGCCAGCGAGTGGCTCTGCACCGCCAAGACCACCGAGCTCAGGCTACCGGAAGTCCTCGAGAGGATTCGGGCGCTCCATTCGTACCAGCAACCCGAGATCGTGGCCATGCCAATATCGGCCGGTGACCAGGAGTACCTCGACTGGATCCGCCGCGAATCCACTCCTTCAGGGAGGTCCGATGAGTGACCCCACCCCCGTTCCTGGAAAGCCCGCTGCCCTCTGGGAAGACTTGGTGGATGTATTCGTCGCCCCGGCCGAGCTCTTTCGGCGCCGTGTCGACGGCAAATTCGGGCTAGCCCTTCTGGTGCTGGTCGTGCTGACCGCGGTGCTCTTCTTCGCCACCCGGGACGTGATGCAGCCGATCTTCGATGCGGAATTCACCCGCGGCATGGCAGCCAATCCCAACCTGACAGCCGAACAAGCCGAAGCAGCCAGAAAGTTCACCACCACCTTCGCCCCGGTGATGGTCCTGATCGGGCTGCCCGTCGGCGTCCTGGTACTCGGGATCGTAATCTGGATCGTGGGCCGAATCGTCGGCGCCCGCATTGGCTATATGCAGGGCGCTACCATTGCCACGTTCGCGATGTTCCCCCGACTGGTCGAGTCGGTCGCCGGAGCGGTCCAGGCCTTTCTGATGGACGAATCGGCGCTCACCTCTCGGTTCGTTGTGAGCCTGGGCCTGGGGAGGTTTCTCGATCCGCAAAGCACCGGCGCGGTGCTCCTTGCATTCCTCGGCCGGGTTGACGTGTTCACGATATGGGTGACGGTTCTGATCGCGGTCGGCTTGAAGCAGATGGGCCGGATCACGACCGCTCAGGCTGCCGCGGGGGCAGCCGTGATCTGGGTGCTGGGGGCTTTCCCGACCCTGCTCGGCGCCCTCCAGGCAAAATGAAACGCGGAACCATCCTCGTCATTCTGGCAGTCGCCGCCTTTGTGGCCCTTCTGCTGTGGACAACCTTGTCCGCCCAGAAGGTCGAATGCGAAGTCTGCGTCGAGTTTGGCGGCGGCCGGAATTGCGCCACGGCCACGGCGGCAGATCAAAAGGAGGCCGAGCAAGCCGCGCAAACCACGGCTTGCGGGCCGCTTGCGCAGGGCATGAACGCCTCGATTGCCTGTAGCAGGGCGCAGCCGGTATCCCGCCAATGCCGAACCCGGTGACCGGCATGCTGTATGCATCTGTTTGCGGTCAGTAGTGCTCGACCCAGCAGGCTGAGGAACCCATGGTACAAGACGATCGGCAGCTCAAAATCCGGGAAATGGAAGAGGGAGAGGAGTTTGCGGCCTGGCTCCGCGACCTCGCCGAAGATACCGCTCCCGAACAGACTTCTCCGGAATTCGCCGAGGAGCGTCACCTCGTGCTGACCGATGAGCTCGGCGACTGGATCGGCGGACTCCGGTGGTCGCTCCGGGGCGGGGTGGCTCAGGTCCTCGATGTTGCGGTGATTCCTGGCGAACGGCTCCAGGGGCACGCGCATCGCCTGCTCACGGCGTTCGAGCAGCACGCTGTTGAGCAAGGCGCCCATGTGCTCGAGCTCTGGACCGATCACCTGGTCGAGGAGGACCTCCTCGTCGCATTCGGCTGGCAGCGCCTGCTGCGCCGCGAGAATTACATCGGCGGGCGCCCTTGGTATCTGCTGGAGAAGCGGCTGAGCCCGGCCGGCTAGGTCCACTCTTCGCCACTTCGTGTCGTAAGGACACGTTTCCGCCCGCGCTCCTTCGGAGCGCGGGTCTTCGTATCTGGAGCGTTCGTTCATGGCCGTCGTGCGGCGGGTCGAAGGCGGAGTCCGGCTCACCCTCCGGACCCAGCCCAGGGCCCCGCGTACCTCGCTCTTTCTTCTCCCGGACATGGTGGAGCAGGACTTGCGTACCTCGGGACCATGGCGGCGCTTCCCGGCATCGAATCGAAGGATCCGGCTCTCGCGGAGGCGGTGTCCGCCTGGCTCCTCGAATCCCGCATGCCCCTCCCTCCCGGTCTTCGTCTGAGCCTGGAGGTCGTCGAAGCGATCCCGGAGATCGAGGACCCAAGAACCTCCTATCCCCAGGGAAGCATCGAGATCCGCGCGGGTGCTCCGCTGGGCTGGGTCCATGTCCGGTGGCCGAACCGGGCCATGGCTCGAATCGAAGAACGGCGGCCGGAGGCGAGGATCCTGGTAACCCGCGAGGCCGTCCGGGACCTCGACCCCTTCCTCCGAGGTTTTCTCCTCATCGTGCTGATCTTCCTTTGGAAACGGACCGGCCGGTTTCATATCCACGCCGGGACCGCGATTGATCCGCACGGAAGAGGCTGGATGCTCATCGGTCACTCGCAGTCCGGCAAGTCCACCACCACGGCCCTCCTGGCGGCGCGCGGGTGGCGGGTGGGAACCGACGATATCGCCTTTCTGACCGATTGCGGGGAGCGAGTCGGGGTGCTCGGCTTCCGGGATCGGATCGCGCTCCGCTCCGGCGGCCATGCCCTGCTCGGGAAATCGGGTGGCACCCTCCTGCCGCGCCGGGAGAAGGCCGGTTTCTGGCCTGAAGAGCTGGGGGCGAGATGGGTCCAGACCGTCGAACCCGACTTTGTCGTCTTCACCTCCTTGGGAGGCGAGCGCACTTCCTTCGCTCCGGCCTCGTCCCGGGAAATCCTGTCCGGCTTGATCCATCGGTCAGTCTGGGTGATGTTCGAGCCGATGGGGGCGCAGGAACACCTCGACCTGCTCGCCCGGCTCGGCCGCCAGGCCCGGTGTTTCCACGCTACTCTCGCACCGGATCTCTTTACCGAATCGAGGACTCTGGAAGACTTTCTGCCATGAGTGAGGCTCGCTATCGCCACCACGCCGACCTGCTGTTCACTGCGCTCGAGGGCGAAGGAGTGGTCCTCCATCTGGGCGAGCGACGATACTTCACGGTGAACGACACCGGCCTCACTCTCCTGGAAGCCACCAGGGAGCCCCAGACCTTCGATGCGATGGTCGAGGCCCTCATGAAGGAGTACGAGGTGAGCCGGGAGGTGGCCGCCGAGACCACTCGGAAGTTCCTCGACCAATGCCTCGCCGCGACGGTCATGATCGAGGAGCGGGAGTGAGCCGCGACGCCCCTGCTTAATCCGCTCGGAACCTGATCATCCGCCCAAACTGAGA
>DATECI010000247.1:0-5809 GCA_035286985.1 Gemmatimonadales bacterium | reverse complement strand
GCCGAGCCGATTCCGGTGGACAGCCTGCCGGCGGACGCCCGCCCCCCCGCGGGACGGGAGGCAACCCCGCGCAAGGCCGTCGGGTGCAAGGCCTGTGGCGGAAGCGGCTTCAAGGGACGCCTGGCGGTTCTGGAGATCATGCCGGTGAACGATCATGTCGCCCACAAGATCGAGGCCGGTGCCCTCCCCGACGAGCTGCTCGCCGCCGCCCGCCCTCTGGGAATGCGCACCCTCTGGGAGAGCGGCCTCGAGCGGGTCTGGCAGGGTCTCACCCCGCTCGAAGAGGTGGTCCGCGTCCTCGGCGAGATGTCGGCCGAGGAAGACCAGTCCGGCCCCAGCGCCCAACCCCCTGCCGGGGGCGCGACAGTGCCCGAGTCGGTTCGGACCGAAGTGGGCAGCGGCGACGCCGACAAGCCGCACATTCTGGTTGCGGATGACGATGTGCAGATGCGCCGGCTCATCCGCTCGATCCTGGAGCGGGCCGGCTACCGGATTACCGAGGCCGCCGACGGGCTCGAGGCCCTGGAATCGGTGGAAAGCCGCCAATTCGATCTCATGCTGCTCGACATCGACATGCCGCGGCTCGACGGGCTGGGCGTCCTAGAGGAGCTTCGGGCCCGAATCAAGACGGCCGGCATCCCCGTGGTCGTCCTCACCGCGCGTACCGATGACACCGAAACCCGGGTACTCGAGCTGGGGGCCCAGGATTTCCTCTCCAAGCCGGTGCAGCCCCAGTCGCTCCAAGCCCGGGTCAAGGCGGTGTTGCGGCGGGCGAAGATGGCCTGAGCCCTATGGCCAGAATTCTGATTGTCGAAGACAATCCGGACAACCTCAAGCTCTTCCGGGCACTTCTCACGCTGAAGGGTCATGAGGTGACGGCCCTCCTGTCCGGCGAGGGTCTTCTCGAAACCATCCGGCAGGACCAGCCCGACCTCGTGCTCATGGATATCCAGCTCCCCGGCCAGGACGGCTACGCGCTGCTCGAGGAGATCCGCGCCGCCCCTGCCCCCTGGCGCGACCTCAAGATCATCGCGCTCACCGCGCATGCCCGTGGGGAAGACGAGGATCGAGCCCGCCACGCCGGATTCGACGGGTTCATCACCAAGCCGATCGAGATCGCCACGTTTCCCACCCAAGTAGCCTGGGCTCTGGCCGGTCAGCCGATTCCGAAGGTTGGATCGTGACCCCACCCGGCCGCCCCTCGGCCACTCCGCCACCCCGCTCTTCGCAACCAGCGACACCTTCCCGGGACACCAAAAGCAGCCTCTACGAAGCGGCGCTTGCCGCGGTCCAGGATCGGGCCACCATGGCCAAAGCTCGGGCCGCGCGCCGGCCTCGGCAAAGGCGGCGGTTTCCATTAATCCGGGTGCTGCTGGTCGTGGCGATGGTGGAGATCGCTCTGCTGGTGCTCCGTCCCAGCTGGATCGCCGGGCCGGGCGCCCCACCGCCGGAATCAACTGCGGTCGCCGCGGCCTCGCTCCGCCTGACCCTCTTGCACCAGCGGGGCCTGGTGCTGGAGTACATCCGGCGCACCGGCCGCCCTCCAGCCACGCTTGCTGAGGCGGGCAGCCGGGCCCAGGGCATCGGGTACCAGCGCTCCGGCGATGCCTTCGCGCTCTCCGGCCACGCCGGCGATTCGATGATCGTTTTGCGATCCACCGATTCGGTGGCCACCTTCCTCGGGGAAAGCCTCGCACGCCTCAAGAATCGGGGCCGGCCATGAGACGCCGCGGGTTCACCCTGATCGAGTTGCTGATAGTCATGGTCGTGATGGGCGTGCTGGCCGGGCTCGCCCTCCTGAAGAGCAATGACCTCCGCAACACCGCTATTGCTACCCAGGTCAGCCAGGAAATGCGCGCCGTGCAGATCGCCGCGTTCAACTACTATGCCGGCAAGGAAGCCTGGCCGGCCGAAGTCGGCCCCGGCGCGGTACCGGAAGGGTTAGGGCCGCTCCTGCCCGGTCAGCTCTCCACCTCGTTCGATCGCGAGGCCTATCTCCTCGACTACGACAACTTCGGCGGCGAGGATGGCCGCATCATTGCCGTCGCGGCGATCACCGATAACCCCAAACTCATGGCTAAGCTGGTGTCCTATCTGGGAAACAAGGCCCCCGCATTCTTTGTCCTGGGTAACAAGGTGACGTTCATCATCTCCGGGCCTGGGGGGGGCTTCTGAAACGTGGCAGGCCGCCACCTCTCCCGGTACCTTACCGCTCCCCAAAAAGCCGTACCTGCCGCGGCCTTACCGCAATTTCGACCCGATGCTTGTCGAGCGCGTTCCGTACCATGCCTTCCACCACCTCGGGGGAATCGGTAGGCGTGAGCAGGTGCGCGTCCTCCGGTGCGATCGTGCCGGCCCGCACCAGAGTGCCCTGCACGAAATCGAGGAGTGGCTTCCAATACGCGGTTCCCACCAGGACCAGCGGGAACGACTCGATCTTGCGCGTCTGGACCAGCGTCGCTGCCTCGAAGAGCTCATCGAGCGTACCGAAGCCGCCGGGCATGACCACGAAGGCGTAGCTGTATTTCACCAGCAACACCTTGCGAACGAAGAAGTACTTGAAGGTGACCCACCGGTCGAGGTACGGATTCGGCATCTGCTCGAGCGGAAGCTGGATGTTGCAGCCGATCGAATAGCCACCGGCTTCGCGGGCACCCCGGTTCGCCGCTTCCATGATGCCCGGCCCGCCCCCGGTCAGCACGGTCGCTCCGGCCTGGGCCAGCCGCCGCCCGATCTCCCGGGCCAGCCCGTAGTAGGGATGATCTTCGGCAAAGCGCGCCGAGCCGAAGACCGTGACACACGGCCCCACGAAATGGAAATGACGGAACCCCTTCAGGAATTCCCCCCCGATCCGGAGCACCCGGGCAAGCTCCGAGATCCGCGACCGCGGCCCCCTGAGGAATGCCTT
Source organism: Gemmatimonadales bacterium (assembly GCA_035286985.1). GTDB lineage: Bacteria > Gemmatimonadota > Gemmatimonadetes > Gemmatimonadales > GWC2-71-9 > JABFSM01. Next base: position 2,901 of record DATECI010000247.1, on the reverse strand, counting down.
GTTATGGGAATCGGGAGGATGGGCCGAGGTCGGGACGTCGGCCGGAGGCGTAGGAGGGGTCGTCATTATGGTGGGAAACTACCTGCCATCGGCTTATCGGTGAACCGACCACCGGGATCCAACCTTCTCCTGCTAGCTAATAGCTGATAGCTAATAGCTGATAGCTGCGAAGCCATGCCGGGGGCGGGGATCGAACCCGCAAGGGATTGCTCCCAAGGGATTTTAAGTCCCTTGCGTTTGCCAATTTCGCCACCCCGGCCCTACCGCCGGAAAGATACTCCGTAGCCCGGAACTAACCTCGTTGGTGGTCCGCGATCCATTAACTTCCCCCCCCATGTTCGCCCTCCGGTTGCTTCTGGCCCTCGCCGTCGTCCCGTTGGCGGTCCCCCTCGACGCCCAGCTTCCCCCCCTCACCGTGCCGAAAGGCCTGGTCCGCTTTGACATCGGGGGGAGCTTCGACTTTTGGGACCAGGCCTACTTGGCCGGGGTCAAGCAGGATGCCGCGTCCGATTTCATCCGCGACCCCGTAACCGGGAGCTGGCTCCCGGGCTTGGGCCAGGCCGAAGCCGTCCTCCGGCGGGCCACCGGCTCCCAGGCCATTGCGCTTTCCCTCGGGAAAACGTCCTCCAATCTGTCGGTTAACATCGTCACTGCAGGCATCGGAGCGAGCTACGGGGTCACCTCCCGCATCACCCTCTTCGGAATGGTCCCGATCGTCCGGGTCCGGGCCCAGCAGCGCTTCGCGCTCGACTCCACCGGGGCCACCGCGGGCTTCAATCCGGCCGATCCCCTGTTCGGCAATGCGGAGGGGGCGGGTACGACCAGCACGTTCATGAGCACCCTGTCGAGTGCCCTGTTGAGCCTCGATGCCCAAATCCGCGCCGGGACCTTCAACAACGATCCGGCCCAGCTGGCCGAGGCAGAGGCCATCCTGGCCCGGGGAACGGCACTGCGGTCCGACCTGGAGACGCTGCTCTTCGAGTCCGCCTTCCTTCCGATCGACGGAACCCCTGCGGCCCAGGCACTCACCCAGACCATTGATTCGATCCGCACCCGCCTCCAGGCCCTCATCGTTCCGATTCCCCTGTCCGGTTCCCCCGCACTTCCCACCGGCGGCGTCTCGTCCTCCGGGTTCGAGAATTACCTCACCCGGCCGGATGGGACGATCCAGGCCCAGCCCTTCGATCCCCCGATCCTCCGCACCGTGGGCGACATTGAAGTCGGCGCGGCGGTCGCGCTGCTCAACCCCAGCCCGCCTTCTCGTGGTTTCGCGCTGCGCTCGGTCCTGCAGGGGACCGTGCGGCTTCGCACCGGAACCATCGACGATCCCAATGCCCTCTTCGATCTGGGGACCGGAGACCGCCAGCCGGACATTCAGGGCGACCTGGTGACCGATCTCATGGGAAGCCGGTTCGGGGCGCGGCTCACCGCGCGCTACGTGGTTCAGCTTCCGGGCCGGCTGGAGCGGCGGCTCACCCCGCCCGATCGGCCGATCACGCCGGCCTCCACCCTGGCGGCGGTCGAGCGGGACCCCGGCGAGATCATGGAAGGGGCGTTCGAGCCCTATGTCCGGCTGGCCCGCAATTTCTCGTTCGTGGCCGGAGTACGGCACTGGAGGAAGGGAGAGGACAAATACTCTTACCTGCCGGGCCAGGACTCCATCCCTGATACCACCCCCGACGTCCTGGCCCAGGGATCAAAGGAAAACGGAACGATGCTCTCGGCCGGATTCAGCTTTTCCCACGGTGGGGTTCGTCGCGACGGCCGGACCGGGCTGCCGCTCGATGCCACCGTACGGGGAGAAGTGGTGATCGGCTCGACCGAAGGACGAGTACCGGCGAAACGTTCGGTGGTGTTCCTGATGCGGTTGTACGGGAAGATCTTCTGAGTTTACTGCCTGAGCATCGTCAGGGCGTGTCTCCGCGCCGTTTCCGCATCCGGATCCCCCAGCATCCGCGCCAGCTCCGCAACCCGGTCTTCACCGTGAATGACCGCCACGTCGCTCGTGGCTATTCCGGCCTTGGCCCGCTTGGACACCACCAGATGCCGGTCGGCCCGAGCCGCAATCTGCGGCAGGTGGGTAATGACCAACACCTGGTGTCGCGAGGCCACCTCCGCAAGTGCCTCCCCAACCCGGCTTCCTACCTCCCCCCCGATTCCCTGGTCCACCTCATCGAATACCAGCGTCGGAATCGCATCGTGCCGGGCCAGGACTGCGCGGAGCGCCAGCATCAGCCGGGAGAGCTCGCCTCCCGAGGCCACTCTCGCCAGGGGCCGCTGGTCCATTCCGACGTTGAGTTGAGCCATGAGCTGAACCGATTCCGCCCCCAGCGGACCGGGCTCCGGCAGCGCCTCGAGCGCCACCGAAAGACGCCCCCCACCGAGCCCGAGCCTGGGCAGCCATCGGTTGACGCCGCGGGCCAATCGCTCCGCGGCGGACACCCGCCTGGCGGTGAGCGCCGCCGCCGCCGCCGTGACGGCGGCTTGCTGGGCCACCCGCTGCGCCGCCAGAGTCCGGAGCTCGAAATCGGCGGTATCGAGGAGGTCGAGTTCCAGGCCCGCAGTGCGCCGGGTTTCCAGAACCGCATCGATCGCGGCTCCGTACTTCTGCTTCAACCGCTGGAGCAGATCCCGCCGGGTTTCGACTTCCCCGAGCCGAGCCGGATCGTCTTCGAGCGTGGAGGCGTATTCCCGCGCCCGGCTCCCCAGCTCTCCCAGATTCGCGTAGACCGCATCGAGGAGCTCGCGCCACTGGGCCGTCGAGGGATCGGTCCGCTCGAGCTGCCCCAACGCCCGCTCCGCCCGGCCCACCGCGCCAAGCGCGCCACCCTCATCTCCCTCGATCGCCTCCAGAAACTGGCTCGCGGCCTCGGTCAGTTGCGCGATGGCGCCGAGCCGCCG
>DATECI010000246.1:0-4257 GCA_035286985.1 Gemmatimonadales bacterium | reverse complement strand
GTCAGCCCGCCGCTTCCGGACCCCGCCCTTCATTCCTGCGAGGGTCTTCAGGATGTTGGCCTGGACCGCTTCCTGGTCCACGTAGTTCTTGCGGCTCTTCTTTCCCTTCCGGCGTCCATCACCCGTCGCCGGCTTGGCGTCGGGTCCGAAGGTGCGAGTTGGGGCCGGCGGACCCCCGAACCGCCCATCAGGACGGCCGGGCCGCTGGGTGGTGGCGCCGCCGGCGCGAACTTTCGGGCCGGATGCCAAGCCGTCGACCGGCGACGGCCGGCGGAAGGGAAAGAAGAGCCGCAAGAATTATGTGGACCAGGAAGCGGTGCAGGCCAACATCCTGAAGACCCTCGCGGGAATGAAGGGCGGGGTCCGGAAACGGCGGGCCGACGAGCCGAGCTACCGCGACCTGCTGGCCAGCCGCACGGCGGAGGAGCAGGAGAAGGAAAAGACCCGGATCCGGGTAAACGAGTTCATCTCGGTGGCCGAGCTGGCCGAGCAGATGAAGATCCCGGCGACCCAGATCGTCCAGTTCGCCTTCAAGGAGCTGGGGCTGATGGTCACGGTGAACCAGCGGCTGGACTTCGACCAGATCGAGCTGATCGCCTCGGAATTCGGTTTCCAGGCGATGCGGGAGGACGAGTACGCGGCCGAGATCGCAACCGCACCGGTCGAAGAGAACGCCGAAGATCTGCAAGCGCGGCCGCCGGTCGTGACCATCATGGGCCACGTGGATCACGGCAAGACGTCGCTGCTCGATTACATCCGCAAGGCCAACGTGGTGGCCGGCGAGGCCGGTGGCATCACCCAGCACATCGGCGCCTACCACGTCACGCTGCCGGGCGAGCATGCCATCACCTTCCTCGATACGCCCGGCCACGAGGCGTTCACGGCCATGCGGGCCCGGGGCGCCCAGGTCACCGACATCGTCATCCTGGTGATCGCGGCCGATGACCAGGTCATGCCCCAGACGGTCGAGGCGATCAGCCACGCCCGAAATGCGGGGGTGCCGCTGGTGGTCGCCATCAACAAGATCGACCTTCCGGCGGCAAACATCCCCAAGGTGAAGCAGGACCTGCTCCAGCAGAACGTGGTGCTGGAGGAGTTCGGCGGGAACGTGCTTTCGGCGCAGATCTCGGCCAAGAAGGGCACCGGGGTGGACGAGCTGCTCGAGAAGGTGCTGCTCCAGGCGGAGCTCCTCGACCTCAAAGCGAATCCTCAGGGTCCGGCCCACGGCGCGGTGCTCGAAGCCACGCTCGATCCCGGCAAGGGGCCGCTCGCGACGATCCTGGTGCAGCGGGGCACGGTCCGGCATGGCGACAACTTCATTTGCGGCAAGTTCTCGGGCCGGGTACGCGCCCTGAGCGACGAACGCGGAAAGCCGGTCAAGGAGGCCACTCCCTCCATTCCAGTGCAGGTTCTCGGCTTCGAAGGGGTTCCCGCGGCGGGCGACACGTTCCTGGTCGTGGCCGATGCCAACGAGGCCCGGGAGATCGCCCAGAAGCGGCAGCGGCTGGAGCGGGAAGCGCAGAATCGGCGCGGCCAGCGGGGCGGTACCCTGGAGGACTTCAGCCGCGCGCTCCAGGAAGGCCAGGTCAGCCAGCTCAAGATCATCATCAAGGCCGACCAGGGCGGCCCGGCCGAAGCGCTGGCCGACGCGCTGGCCCAGCTCAGTACTTCCGAGGTGCGGGTGGAGGTCGTGCACCGCGGAGTTGGGGCGATCACCGAGAGCGACGTCCTGCTGGCCAAAGCGTCCGGCGCGATCGTACTCGGCTTCCATGTCCGGCCCGATGCCAACGCCCGGGCCACCGCGGAGCGGGAAGGGGTGGACGTCCGGACCTATCGCATCATCTACGAGGCGATAGAGGACGTCCGGGCCGCCCTGGAGGGCCTGCTCAAGCCGGAAGAGCGGGAGCAGGTGCTCGGTGAGGCCGAGGTGCTTCAGCTCTTCAAGGTCAGCAAGGTCGGCACCATCGCGGGGTGCGTGGTGCGGTCCGGCGCCATCCAGCGGACCGCCAAGGTCCGGGTGGTCCGGGATGGGACCCTGGTCTATACCGGCCACATCTCGAGCCTGAAGCGCTTCAAGGACGACGTGAAGGAGGTGCGGGAGGGACTGGAGTGCGGGATCGGGGTCGAGAACTTCAATGATCTCAAGGTCGGCGATCGGATCGAGGCCTTCCGGATCGAAGAAGTGAAGCGGACCCTCCAGCCGGCCGCCAGCGTAGCGGGTTAGGAGATCCGAGTGGCACGGGGGCGCGGGGCGGGAGGATCACGACGCCGTCCGGAGCAGGTGGCGGAGCTGGTCCGGCAGGTGGTGGCCGAGGCCCTGACTCGCGAGGTGCGAGACCCCCGGATCGGCCTGGTGACCCTGACCCGGGTCCTGGTGAGCGGCGATCTCTCGCACGCCCGGATCTTCGTGGCCTTGCACGGCGAGGCGGCGGACGGGGCCGAGCAGCGCGCGCTGGAGGGTTTGCGGAGCGCCGCCGGCTTTCTTCGCAGTAAGGTGGCCAAGGCTCTGGTAACCCGGATTACGCCCGAACTGCACTTTGAGCCCGACCGGGGCGCCCAGCACGCCGCCCGGATCAACGCCATGCTGGCCGAGCTCCGGCGGGAGCCGGAAGAGTGAGCGGGGGGATTCGAGCAGGCGACGGTGCGCTCCTGGTGGACAAGCCGGCCGGTCCAACCTCCCACGACGTGGTGGCCCGGGTCCGCAAGCTGTTCCACGCCCGCACGGTAGGCCACACGGGTACCCTGGACCCGTTCGCGACCGGGCTGTTGGTCCTGGTGCTGGGTGCCGCGACCCGGCTGGCTCGCTGGGCGGAACGGCGCCGGAAGGTCTACCGCGCGACGGTGCGGCTCGGGCAGACCACGACGACCGACGACCTGACCGGCAGCCTCGTGGCGGAGCGAACCCCGGCCGAGTGGCCTTCGCTGGTCGCCGTGGGTGACGCGCTCGCCGGACTCACCGGGACGCAGCACCAGCGACCCCCGGCTTATTCCGCCAAGCTGATCGCGGGGGTGCGCAGTTACCGCCTGGCGCGCAAGGCGACGGTGGAAGCATCGGCGGCAGCGGAAGGGGCCGTTGGGGGGGGGGAGGGGACGAGGCCGATGGAGTTACCGCGGGCGGTGGAAGTGACGGTCTACCGCCTCGAGCTGGTGGAGTACCGGCCGCCGCTCGTGACCCTGCGGGCCGAGGTGAGCCCCGGCACCTATCTCCGGGCCGTGGGGCGCGATCTGGGGGACGCACTGGGCACCGGAGCCCACCTGACCGAGCTGCGACGGGAGCAAGTGGGGTCGTGGAGGGTCGCTGACGCCCACCCCCTCGTGGCCCTCACCGGGGGCGAGCCGCTGCTGCCGGTCGAGACGCTGGTGGATGAGCTTCCGCGGGTGCCCCTGGGGCCCGATGAGGCGCGGGCGGCACGGCACGGCAGGGATGTGGTCCGTCCCGACGCGGTGGAGGACGAGGCGGCGCTATGCGAGGGAGATCGCCTGGTGGCGGTGGCCCGCCGGGTGACCGGAGGATGGCACCCGGCGGTGGTGCTCCCGGAAGGCGCGCCCGCGGCGCCATGAAGCCGCCGGAGAGCGTCGTCACCGTCGGATCCTTCGATGGGGTTCACCTCGGCCACCAGCTCCTGGTGCGCGAGGTGTGCCGGCGCGCGGCGGCGCAAAGCCGGGCCGCGGTGCTGGTGACCTTCGAGCCGCATCCGGGCTCGGTACTTTCCCCGGCCGATGCCCCCCACCGCTTGACCGTGGGAGTCGAGCAGCGGGAGATCCTCGCGGAGCTGGGGCTCGATCGGCTACTCGTCCTCCGGTTCAACGCCGCGATGGCGGCGATGAGCGCGGAGCAGTTCGTGCGGACCGTGCTGCTCCAGCGCTGCGGAATGCGGGAGCTTGTGATCGGGGTGGATGCCGGATTTGGCCGGGGCCGGGGCGGAGACAGCCGGACCCTTCCGCTGCTGGGGGCGCGGCTGGGGTTCGACGTCGCGGTGGTGGATACGATGCGCGATGATCAGGGTGAGGTCATCTCCAGCTCCCGGATCCGGCAGGCGCTCCGTACGGGAGAGCTGGAACGGGCCGCCCGCTGGCTGGGCCGGCCCTATCGCATCACCGGGACCGTGGTGCCGGGAGCGGGGAGGGGTCGGGAGCTCGGGATCCACACGATCAATCTGGACGGCCCGCCTCCCGAAAAGGCGCTTCCCCCGGACGGGGTGTACGCCGCCCGGGTGGAATGGGGAGGAGGCCCTTCGGGCGCGATGCTGAATCAGG
>DATECI010000245.1:0-4804 GCA_035286985.1 Gemmatimonadales bacterium | reverse complement strand
CGCCTTGCCGAGCTCGCCCGCCGCCTGCCGGTCCTGATGACAGGCGGGAATCATGACCGGTGGGGTGATCCGTTCTGGGATCGGGAGCTGGGCATCGTCTACGGAGCCGGCGAGCTCCGGTTTCCCCTTGGAAACGGCACGGCGCTCGCGCTCCACGGCGATCAGGTGCCCGGCCGCTCGCGCGGGTACCGCCTCAAGGACGCCCTGATCCAGTCCCGGCTCGCCTCCACCGTCTATCGCCTGCTCCCCGCGGAGCTTGGGTTCCGAATCACCGCAGGGCTGGCCCGGCCGTCTCATTCGAAGGGGGCCACCCGCCGGGAAGAAGAAACCGCCCGGCGCCAGCAGGCCTGGGCCGAGGCGCAGCTGCGCGAGGCCCCGGACATTTCGGTCTTGATCATGAGCCACAGTCATCGGCCGGCTGCGCTGGAGCTCCTTCCCGGGAGACGCTACCTCAACCCGGGAGCCTGGTTCGAAGGCTTTCGCTACGCGGTGGCGACCGATTCCGCGCTCGAGCTCAGCCGGTACCGAGGGTGACCACTTCGACCTTGCTGATCCGCTCGCCCAGGAAGCCGGTGCCGACCCGACGGAATCGCTCCGGATCATCGCTCACCACGAATCGGTGAGTGGCCCCTTTGCCGCCTCGCCCTTCCAACTCGCCTTTCCGAATCGCTTCGGCCACGGCTTTGGCGGTTTCCTCGGCGCTGTCGATCAGGACCACGCTCTGGCCGATCACCTCCTGGATCAGCGGCTTGATCAGCGGGTAGTGGGTGCAGCCCAGCACCAGGGTGAGGATATTGCGGGCCCGGACCGGTGCGAGATACTCCTCGGCCACCATCCGCGTGGCCGGATGATTGAACCACCCCTCCTCCACCATCGGCACCAGCAGGGGACAGGCCTTGGAAACCACTTCGATCTCCGGAAACACCGCCTGGATCGCGCGCTGATACGCCGCGCTCCGGATCGTTCCCCAGGTCCCGATCACTCCGATGGGAGCGCCTCGAGCCACCGCCGCGGCGGCGCGTGCCCCGGGCTCGATCACCCCGAAAACCGGAACCGGAGCCGCCTCCCGCAGCGCCTCCAGCGCATGCGCGGTGCTGGTGTTGCAGGCAGCCACGATCGCCTTGACCCCCTGCTCCAGCAGCCACTCCATGATCTCCAGGCTGTAGCGGCACACCGTTTCTGGAGACTTGGGCCCGTAGGGCACCCGCGCGGTGTCGCCGAAATAGATCGTACTCTCGCCGGGAAGCCGCTGGCTGATAGCGTGGGCGACGGTGAGCCCCCCGAGCCCGGAGTCGAAAATACCGATCGGAGCCGGGTTCACGGCACCCGGAACGGCACTGTGGCTTGAAAGCCTAACCCGCGCGGAGCCGCCCGGAGGCGGACATCCGAGGGGAAGTCCTGGAGATGGCTGCTGACGAAGGCTTCGAGTCCGGCAAAGACGTGGTTGAAGACAAGGAGCACGAGCCAGTCCTGTTGCTCCTGGCGCTTCTGTTCCAGCCGGGAGGAATCGGCTTCGATCCGCTCGAGGTAGCGGAGCTCGCTCCCCGCTTTGAGCGTCATCCCGAGGGTCACACCCTCCCACGCCATGAACAGGGCGCCCGTGAGCTTCCGGTCGAGCAGGGCCTGGCCCAATCCGGGAACAAGGGCGGAGGAGAAGAACGCCGGGAGCGGCTTAAGGAGGCGGCTGGTATCGGCCGGCTGAGCTCGTGGCAGTGGAGGCACCGGACGGCTGGTCGTGTCCTGCGACCAAGCCAGGCCGGCGGTCAGCAATTGTCCCGCAAGCACCGGTCCCAGAATCTTCAGATACCCTCCGGGTACTGATTGGAAATGGCTCGGACCGACGAAAGTAGACGGGGCTCGACCCGGAAGGTAGTCCGAAATCATCGAGCCTGGCGAGTGAGATAGTAGCACCGACAACCAGGTGGCGGGAGCGTGTGGGAATCGAACCCACCGGAGCTGCCGAAGGCGTCTCCGTCGCGGTTTTGAAGACCGGCCGGACCACCAGGCCCGATCCACCCCCAACACTACAGTCAACGGTCAACAGTCAACAGTCAACGGTCAACGGGACCAGCCCCAGCAAGCGAGCTTCGGCTGGCAGGGCAGTTCCCGTTGACTGTTGACCGTTCACGCTGTTCCTCTTACCGCCACCACCTCGATTTCCACCAGCACATTCCTCGGCAACCCCGCCGCCGCTACCGTGCTCCGGGCCGGACGGTGGGCTCCGAAGCGCCGGGCATAGACCTCGTTCATCGCGGCAAAGTCGCCCATGTCCCGCAGGAACACCGTCGTCTTGAGCACCCGGGAAAAACCCGAGCCCGCAGCTCCCAGGACGGCCTCGAGATTGTCGAGCACCCGCTCGGTCTGTTCGGCGATCCCGCCCTTCACGATTTCCATCGTGGCGGGGTCGAGCGCGATCTGGCCCGCGGTGTAGATCAGCTCCCCGTAGCTCACCGCCTGGCTGTACGGCCCGATCGCCTTGGGGGCCCGGTCGGTCGCGACGAATCCGATCTCCATCAGAACAGTCCCTCGATCCGCCCATCGGGGTGAACCCGGATCGCCTCGGCGGCGGGAGTCTTCGAGAGCCCGGGCATGGTCATGATGTCGCCCGCCAGGGCCACCACGAACCCGGCGCCGGCGGAAGGATACGCATCGCGAATCGTAATGCGGAAACCGGCTGGCCGCCCCAGCTTGGCGGGATCGTCACTGAAGGAGTACTGGGTCTTGGCCATGCACACCGGGGTGGCCCCGAGCCCCATTCCCTCGCACTGCGCGATGGCGCGTTCCGCCGGGGCCAGGTAGTCCACCCCGGCGGCCCCATATACCTCCCTGGCGATGGTCTCGATCTTCTGCTTGATGGGAAGGGCCACGTCATAGAGCGGCCGGAACCGGCCCTGCTTTTCCTCCAGCGCGCCGAGCAGCTCACCGGCCACCGCTTCCCCGCCCGCGCCGCCGGTGGCCCACACGTCCGACAGTGCCGCCCGCACCCCCCACCGCTGTGCCGCCGAAAGCACCGTGTCCAGTTCGTCCTGGGAATCGGACCCGAACCGGTTCAGCGCCACGATGACCGGAAGCCCGAACTTCTCGAGATTCCGCACGTGGGCCTCCAGGTTGGCCATGCCCCGGCTGAGCGCCGCTACATCCGGCGTGCCGAGCGCGTCTTTCTTGACCCCCCCGTGCAGCTTGAGCGCCCGGACCGTGGCCACGATCACTACCGCTTCCGGATTGAGCCCACCCAGCCGGCACTTGATATCGAAGAACTTCTCCGCGCCGAGGTCGGCGCCAAACCCGGCTTCGGTGAGGACCAGATCGGCGAGCCCCAGGGCCAGCTTCGTAGCTATGATCGAGTTACAGCCATGCGCGATGTTCCCGAAGGGACCCCCGTGCACCAGGGCTGGGCCGCCTTCCAGCGTCTGGACCAGGTTCGGCAGAATGGCGTCGCGGAGCAGCAGCGTCATCGCACCCGCAGCCTTGAGCTCGGCGGCGGTCACCGGTTTCCGGTCGCGGGTTAGGCCAACGATGATCCGGCCCAGCCGACATTCCAGGTCCTGGAGATCGGAGGCCAGGCAGAGAATCGCCATGATCTCGCTCCCCGGCACGATGACGAACCGGTCCTCCCGCGAGGGACCGCCGTTGAGTCCGCCCAGCCCGACCACGATCTGGCGCAGGGCCCGGTCGTTCATGTCGATGGTGCGGGGCCAGGTGATCCGCCGAAGGTCGAGTCCCAGCGCGTTCCCCTGGTACAGGTGATTGTCCAGCATCGCGGAGAGCAGGTTGTGGGCCGAGGTGATGGCGTGGAAGTCCCCGGTGAAATGGAGGTTGATCTCGTCCATCGGCACCACTTGCGAATAGCCGCCCCCGGCCGCCCCGCCCTTCACCCCGAATACCGGACCCAGCGAGGGCTCCCGAATGCAGAGGATCGCGTTCTTCCCGAGCCGACGCAGCGCCTGGGTCACGCCCACGGTGACGGTGGACTTGCCCTCCCCGGCTGGGGTGGGACTAATGCCCGTCACCAGCACCAGCCGCCCGCGCGGCTTCCGGGCCCGAATGGCGGCCATCGTGATCTTGGCTTTGGTGTGGCCGTACGGAAGGATCTCATCGGGTCCGAGCCCGAGCTCCGCCGCCACCTCCTGAATCGGGCGAAGCCGGGCCGCTTGGGCGATTTCGATGTCGGTCGGGACTTTCGTCACGGTTGCTCCTTGGCTCCTACTCGCTGGCCGAATACCCGGATCGCGTTTTCGGTCGTTACCCGCTCGACCTCGGCAACCGTCACCCCGAGTACCTGGCCCAGCCGCTTCGCCACCTCCACGACAAACGCCGGTTCGTTCCGCTTGCCTCGATGCGGCACCGGCGCCAGGTAGGGAGCGTCCGTCTCGACCAGCAGCCGCTCGGTCGGAATCCGCCGCAGCGCCGCGTCGCCCTGCCAGCTTCGAAACGTCACCATCCCGCTGAACGAGAAGTAGTGCCCCAGCTCGAGCCCGGCCCGAAGCAGCGGCTCCCCGCTGCTCCAGGAATGGAGCACCGCCACCACCTCGGGGTGATTGCGCAGAATGGCGGCCACATCGTGATCCGCATCCCGCGCATGGATGACGGCCGGTTTGCCGCTCCGGGCCGCCAGCTCCAACTGAGCCTCGAACGCCTCCCGCTGCCGCTCCCGAGGCGAATTGTCGTAGTGATAATCGAGCCCCAACTCACCTGCCGCCACGACGGCGGGATGCCGGAGCTGCTCCGCCATCCAGACCGCCGTGGCACGATCCCAGGTGCTGGCGATATGGGGATGGACACCGGCCGTCGCGGAGAGCCGCCA
>DATECI010000244.1:0-11672 GCA_035286985.1 Gemmatimonadales bacterium | reverse complement strand
CATTTCTGCATCAGGGAAGGCAGTACATCGTGTTCGCGACGGGAGGCGGGGCCAACTCGTCGCTGGTGGCGCTGACCCTGCCGGCTAGGGTCGACGGCCGATAGGACGATGGCCTCGCCGCTCGCACCGATACGTAAAGCTGGCGACAACGCTGCCAGCGCGTGCCGCGTAGCCTTCTTTATACCCCGGACAAGGTCGTTGCCTCCATGACTCACCGCAGCTCAGTGCCCATTCTCGCTCTCGCCATGCTGATGGCTGCTACTCCCCTGCTTCCGGCCCAGGGAGGCGGGGGTGGTGGGGGAGCGAGCGACCCACGCACTCAGGCCCGCCGGGAAGCCGCCCGGCTCGACAGCGAAGGCAAGACCGCCGAAGCGCGGGTCATCATTCAGCGGCTGATCGACGAAGCGCCGGATCCCGCAGCCCGGGCCTCGGCACAGCGCTTCATGGCGCTCTCGTACGGGTTCGACGGCGACTGCGTGAACGCTGTGAAGCACGAAGAGATGGTCATCGCCTACTGGAAGACGCGGGAAGAAGCCGAACCGCAGAACGCCTTTTACCAGCAGGGTGAGATGGCCAACGAAGCGGCGCGGGTCTGCATTGACTCCGGAGACCTCGATACCGCGGAGAGGTACTACCGACGCGGGAGCGAGCTGGGGAACCAGGAGCCGGAACCGAGGACCCACCCGAAGAGCCTGTGGGACTATCGGCTGGCCCACGCGCTGGGGAGGATCGGGGCCCGCCGCGGAAATCTCTCGGAAGCGCAGCACCAGTTGGCCGAAGCGAGGCGGATTCTGGATGGGGATTCGGCGATGGCGGCCGAGCAGGAGCGGTACTTCCCATACCTGGCGGGGTACGTTGCGCTCTACACCGGCGACCTCTCGGGCGCCGAAACCTGGCTCACCAGGGCCATCGCGACCGAAGGCAACCAGCGGGACCCCTTCATGCATTGCCTCCTGGCGATGACTTACGAGAAGCAGGGGCAGGGAGAGCGGGCCAAGGCGATGTACCAGCAGGCGTACGACCTGGCCGGGGGCCATAACCCGCCAGCGGCGTTCACCCGGCCGTTTGCGAGGAAGAAGTTGGGCGGGTGAGGGGGGCGCTGGTCCTGTCTCGGTGACTCGGAGGCACTCCGTGCATCCAGGATTCTTCAATCGCTTCGCTATCGCGTTCGCCGTCTCGGCGGCAGCCTGTGCCACCGGATCGCGACCTGCCGAACCGCCTGCTCCAATGCCGGCGCCGGCACCGGTGCCCCCTCCGGTGCCGCAGCCCCCAACCCCGACTCCCCAGCCTCCCGCCCAACTCCCTGTGCCGGAGGACTCGATCCGGGCGCTGGTCGGCCGGCTCGACCTGGAGCATTACAAAGCCACGATCAAAGGCCTGACCCAGTTCGGCGACCGGCGCCAGGGGACCGACCGCAACCGGGCCGCGGTGGCCTGGATCGAAACCCAGCTCAGGAGCTACGGCTGTCCGACCGGCCGGATCCAGTACGAGTATGCCGGCCGGCAGATCCGGCTTCCAGGAGATACGGCCCGGCCGCGGCCGCGGCCTCCGACCCCCCCCGGGCCCGCTAATCCGCCCAAGGGATTTCGCGGACCAACCGGTGTGAACCTCGACCCCAACCGCCAGCCCGACTCCGCGCTCCGGCGGATCAATGCGCAGCCCGATGAGCCCGGGCCCCGGGAGCAGGTCTATTGCACCAAGGTCGGCAAGACCCGGCCGGACGAGATGTACCTCATCGGTGCCCACATGGACGGGCATGGCTACGGCGCCGCCGCCAACGATGACGGCTCGGGTACCGCGCTGGTCATGGAGCTGGCCCGGGTCTTCAGCCTGCCGGAGGTGGAGACCGACCGGTCCATTCGGTTCATTCTCTGGAACAACGAGGAAACCGGGCTCAACGGCTCCCGCGCCTACGTCGAGCAGCGGCGAGAGCTGCAGGGCAAGGATGATCCGCCCGGTTCGGGTAGGTATCCCGAGCCCAAATGGCTGGGCATGATCCAGCATGACATGATGCTTTTCGATCACGGGATGCCGGGGCCCGACGGGAAGGTGAGCCCGGAGCAGCGGCGCGAGGCCGACGTCAACATCGAGTTCAGCGGGAGCTCGAAGATGGCGGACGAGGCCCAGAAGCTGGCCTGGTTCTTCCGCCGGGCCAACGATCGCTACGCCACCGATTATCCGGCAGCGGTGGGCGACCGGATGAGCAACACCGACTCCGGGCCGTTCGCGGACTGGGTGGCCGCCATTTCGCTCCGGGAGAACGAGCGGCTGGCCCATATCGGCACCGGCTGGGATCCTCAATGGCACCAGCCCACCGACGTGTACGAGACCTATTCCGACCAGGACTTCCGCCTGGGGCTCAACGCGGCGCAGACCACCCTCGCCGCGATCGCGCAGCTCGCGGGGGTCAGGCTTCGCAAATGAGCCGAACGCTCCCTCGGCCGGGCCAGGTGGTATCTTCTTCTCCCCCTCTCACCGGTACCAGGCCATGAAGGGCACTTTCCGACTCGCCGTGCTCGCCGTTCTGTTCATCCCAGTTCTGCCGGCCCTGATCCGATCCCAGGACCAGCCCGGGCCGCTCGCCGCCGCGATGCGGGGCAGACTGACCAGCTATGCCCGCAACATGGCAGGCGCCGCCGACCTGATGCCGGCCGAAAAGTTTGGGTTCAAGCCGACGCCGGAGCAGTTGAGCTTTGGCGAGATCATCGCCCACGAGTCCCAGTCCAACGAGACCCTGTGTGCGGCCATTGCGGGAGGGGCGCAGACCCCTTCCGAATCGGCGGCCGGGGCCACCGCGCCCAAGGATCAGCTGGTCGCGCGGCTTCGGAAGTCGTTCGAGTACTGCGGCACGGTGATCGATGGAATCAGGGAGAGCGCGCTGGGCGATTCGGTGCCCTTTTTCGGGGGCCGCAAGGCCACCCGGGCCCGCGCGGTGATCGCACTGGCCCAGGATTGGGCCGACCACTACGCCCAGGCGGCGATGTACCTCCGGCTGAACGGGATCCTGCCGCCCACAGCCCAGCCGCGCCGCACCACCCCCTAGCGCCACGTCCTTGTTTCCGACCCCTGGACCAGAAGGTAGCCCTATGCGTCGCATCCCCCTCGCCGTCCCTCTGATGGGCCTTTTCATCTCGGCATCCGGCCTGGTCGCGCAAACCCCGGCACCCGAAGCCCGGCTGATCCGCTATCCCCATGTCCATCAGAACAAGGTGGCCTTCACCTACCTCGGCGACATCTGGACCGCGAACACGGAGGGGAGCGAGGTCCGCCGCCTGACCGTGCACACCGCCCGGGATGCGTATCCCCGCTTCTCCCCCGATGGCCACTGGATCGCGTTTTCCAGCAACCGCTACGGCAACCTCGATGTGTTCATCGTCCCAGCCGATGGCGGCCAGCCGACCCGGCTCACCTTCCATTCCGCCCAGGATCAGGTGCTCGGCTGGACCCCAGACGGAAGGCGGGTGCTCTTCTCGAGCAACCGGAACGAGCGGTTCGGCTCGATGATCTACACGGTCGATCTCGCGGGGGGGATGCCGGTCTCGGCAGGGCCGGACATCGGGGTGTACGCGTCCTACTCGCCCGACGGAAGCCGGCTCGCGTTCAACCGCAAGTCCCAGGTCTATTGGCGCAAGGGCTACCGCGGCTCTAACCAGTCCGACGTCACCGTCCTGAACGCCGCAACGGGGACTTTCACCGACCTCACCGATTTCACCGGGATGGACAGCTGGCCCATGTGGGGACGGGACGGGTACCTCTATTTCGTGAGCGATCGCGACGGCAGCGCAACCAACCTCTACCGGGTTTCCGAAAAGGGCGGGACGGCGGAGCGGGTCACCCCGTTCGGGGCAGGTGACGTGCGCTGGCCCGGGATGTCCGCCGACGGGCGTACCATTGCCTTCGAGCACGACTTCGGGCTTTGGCTGCTCGACGTACCGACCCGGCAGGCCAAGCGGGTCCCGCTCCGAATCGCCGCCGAGGTGCAGCAGAACCTGACCGAAAGCCGCAGCTTCCGCTCCGAGGCGGACGATCACGCGCTGGCCCCGAACGGCCGCCGGATCGCCTTCTCGATTCACGGCGAAATCTTCACCGCCCCGGTCGAGGAAGGGGATCTCCGCCAGATCACCCGGAGCGCCTGGCGCGACGTGAATCCGGAGTACTCCCCCGACGGCACCCGCCTGGCCTGGGTCTCAGATTCCAGCGGGCGAGAGGAGATCTGGGTTGCGCCCGCAGATGGTGGACCGGCCGAGCGCATCACCAACCTCGACGCGCTCAAGCAGGCGATAGCGTGGGCGCCGGACGGGAAATCGCTCGGGTACACCGCATCCGACAACAAGCTCCGGCTCTACGCCTTCGACACCAAGCGGACCACCGAGCTGGTGACCGCGCGGTACGGGGGTATCGGGGGATTGGTCTGGTCGCCGGACGGCAAGTGGCTCGGGTATACCCGGCCTGACGTGACCCGCCAGTCGGACCTCTACCTGGTGCCGGCGGCGGGAGGCGAGGAACGCCGGGTCACCTTCGATTCCTACAACGATGCGGCGCCGGAGTTTTCCCCCGACGGCCGCACGCTGTATTTCCGGCGGCTCGAGGGCGTGCAGAGCGGGTTAGGTGGCCCGGCGCTGGCCCAGCTCTGGGCGCTGGGCCTCGAGAAGCAGGCCTTTGACCCCGACGACCCGGACCTGCGGCCGGCCGAGGACACCACCCGGCGGCCGGGCCGGGCAGCCGGACCTCCGCGAGAGGTCATCCTCGATTGGGCCGGGCTCGAGCGCCGCACCCGCCGGCTCACCAATATGCCCTTCTCGGTGAGCGATTTTACCGTATCGCCCGACGGCCGGACGCTGGTGTTCGCCACCCAGGAGCAGACCGGGGCCCGGACCACCGCCGCGCTCTTCACGATCGGCAGCGACGGGAGGCGGGTCACTCGGCTCGCCTCGCTGGCCGCTCCGGGCGGAGCCGAGGACGGCGACGAGCCCGGGGGCGGTGGCTTCGGTGGTGGGGTCAGCGGCCTCGCCTATACCCCGGACGGCCGGACCATCTACTTCCAGCGCGGAAACGGGGTCTACTCCCTGGCTACCACCGGCCAAGGATCGGGAGGGGGAGGGGGCCCGCAGCCGCGCCGGCTGGCCTTCACGGCCCGGGTGGACATCGATCTGGCCGCGGAACGGACCCAGATGTTCGACGATGCCTGGCGGACCATGAAATACCGGTTCTACGACGCCGAGATGCACGGAAAGGACTGGGACGCCATGCGGGCCAAGTATCGCCCGCTGCTTCCCCATGTGGGCGATCGGGACGAGCTGCTCAATATCGTGAACGAGATGATCGGCGAGCTCAACGCCTCCCATACCGGAGCGGCACCGCCTCCCGGAGGAGGCGGGCCGACGGGCACCGCCACGATGCATCTCGGCATGGACCTCGAGCCGGACCGGGCCGGGCGGTACCGGGTCACCCACATCTACAAGGGCGGTCCCGCCGACAAGGACTGGGTCAAGGTCAGCGTGGGCGACTATCTCCTCTCGATCGACGGCACCCCGGTTCGCGCGGGCGACAACTACTGGAAGGTCCTCAGCAACCGACTCAACCGCCGGGTCGCGGTCGGCTTCAACAGCCAGCCGGTACCGGAGGGGGCCTGGACTACGCGAATCGATCCGGTCTCGGTGGGGCAGTTCAATCAGCTGCGCTATGAGCGCTGGGTCGAGGAACGCCGCGCCATGGCCGCGAAGCACTCCGATGACCGGGTCGGCTATCTCCACATCCAGGCGATGAACCAACCCTCGCTGCGGAAGTTCGAGAAGGAGCTGCGCGAGAATCGGGACAAGGAGGCGCTGATCATCGACCAGCGTTGGAACGGAGGTGGCAACATCGAGCAGGAGCTGCTCCAGATCCTGGTGCAGCGGCAGTACCAGGTCTGGCAGCCGCGCGGGACCGAAACCAACAGCCGACCCTTCATGGGATATTTCGGCCCCAAGGCCGTGCTGCAGAACTGGCGGTCGGCGTCGAATGCCGAGATGTTCCCGGCCGGCTTCAAGGCGCTGGGATTGGGCCAGGTAATCGGCGAGCCGACCATGGGCGCGGTCATCGGCACCGGCAGCTACTCGCTGATCGACGGCTCTACGGTACGGACACCGGGAGTGGGCGTGTACCTGGCGGACCAGAAGCAGACCAACATGGAGAACTACGGGGTCCAGCCCGATATCCTGGTCGCGCACCGGGCGGAGGACGAGCTCGCGGGCCGCGATCCCCAACTCGAGCGGGCGGTACAGGAGCTGCTCAAGAAGTTGGGACCGAAGCGTCCCGTGACGACGAGCCGGCCGGACCGATAGACCGGGCTCGCGGTGCCCGAGCCCTTCTCCGGGGCCCGGGCGCCGCGGCTTGGCCCAGGGTTACTTAGCGCCGCTCGCCGCCTTGCCGGCGGGGAAGATCTCCCGGAACGCGGTCATGAAGCGCCCCATCTCCTCGGGGGTCCCGATCGAGACCCGGAGATGCTCGAGCATCGGGGGGAACGGCCGGCCTACCAGCACGCCCTTCTTGCGGAACTCCTCGATTACCGGCTGCACCGGCTTCCGGATGTGCACCATGAAGAAGTTGCATTCCGAGGGAATCGTCTCGTAGCCCATCGCGTGGAGCTGTGCGGTGGTCTTGCTCCGCAATTCGTTGTTCACCTTCTTGACCCAGGCCTGCGACGCGGTGTCGTTGAGCGCCGCCACCCCGCCCCACTTGACGATCGCGTTGATGGTTCCGGTGCCGAAGGGCCGCATCCGCTGGAGGAGCTCCCGCGGGGCGACGGCATAGCCGAGTCGCATCCCGGCCAGCGCGGAGATCTTCGAGAAGGTCCGCGCGATGATGACCTGACGTCCCTGCAACACGTAAGGAAGCGAGGTCGCGTAGGAGGGGTCCTCCACGAAATGGTGATAGGCCTCGTCGATCAACACCGGCACGTCGTCGGGAATGCCGTCGAGAAGCTGGGCGACTTCCTGCTTGCTGACGGTCCGGCCGGTAGGATTGTTGGGATTGCAGAGATAAACGAAGCCGACGTCACGGTAATTGTGCTTGACCGCCTGGATCATCGCGGGAATATCCTGGCGGTAGTCCTTGAGCAAGGGGAGCTTGATCTGGTCCGCCTTGAGGGCGGCGGCATTCTGGTAGAGGACATTGTAGGACGGCTCCACCCCGACGACCTTCTTGTCGTCCTGAAGCAGCGCGGTGCAGGCGATACTGAGGATCTCTCCGGAGCCCGCACCCAACATGACGTTCTCGGGCGGGACCCCGTGATGCTTGGCAATCGCATCGACGATGCCGCCATCCGGATAGCCGTACCGGTTGGCATACTTGAAGGCGTCGGTCATGGCCTTGAGCACCGACTCCGGGGGGCCATATGGGTTCTCGTTGTTGGCGAGCTTGGCCATGGCGTCGTACTCGGCCACGGTGGTCTGGGATCGCCGCGCCGGGGCGGCTCCCTGAGACCAGAGCCGGAGGTGCGGCTTGAGGCTCAGGTAGCCCACCGCGGTGGCCACGCCGCCGAAGAACCGCCGCCGGGAAACCGGGTACACCACGTTCATCGGGACCCCCTCATTGCTGGACGTCTCAAGTGATTGCGGTCTCGGATTTCGATGATTTTCAGGCCCACGTGAGATCCTGCTTTCCGATCGGCAGCGACCGGACCCGCTTGCCGGTCGCCTCGAAGATGGCATTGCAGAGCGCCGGTATCACGGGCGGGAGGGCCGGTTCGCCTAACCCGGTAGGTGGGAACCCGGTCTTCCGGAAATACACCTCGACCGGGGGAGCCTGGACCAGCCGGAGCAGCGGGAAGTTGTGGAAATTACTCTGCACCGCCCGCCCTTTCTCGATGGTCACCTCCTGCGCCAGCGCCTCGGCGAGCCCGTCGAGCACCGAGCCCTGCACCTGGTTCTCGGCGTTGCTCGGATTGATGATCTCGCTCCCGATATCGCCGGCAACCCAGACTTTCTCCACCGTGAGCCGGCCCTGGCGGGAGACGCTGACCTGCACCACCTCGGCGAAATGACCCCGGTGGCTGTAGTGGAAGGCCACTCCCATGCCTTTGCCCCGATTCCGGATTCGGGAAGCCCAACCCGACTTTTCGGCGACCAGCTCGAGCACCCCCCGCATCCGGGCCGGATTGAGCCCTTCGCCCTCGGGCGCCCCGGCCAGGAGGTCCATCCGGAACTGGACCGGATCTTTCCCCGCGGCGTGCGCCAGCTCGTCGAGAAACGACTGCACCACAAACGCGACCCCGTTGCTGGTGGGGGCCCGGAGGAAGCCGGTGGGGACGCCGAGCGGCATCACCGACGCGTCGAGCGCATAGTTCGAAACGAACCGTTGGGGAAACTCGGCCGCGCCGAGCCCGGCAGCCGGGGCAAACCGCTCTCCTTCACCGAACGAGATGAAGTGATTGCGCCAGGCCACCAGCTTGCCCGCCGGGTCCACGCCGCCGGTAAGGTGATGGAAGCCGGCGGGGCGATAGAAGTCGTGCCGGAGGTCGTCTTCCCGAGTCCAGAGCAGCTTGACCGGCACGCCGGCCTGTTTGGCGAGCGCCGCTGCTTCAACCATGTAATCGTTGTTGAGCCGGCGGCCAAACCCCCCGCCGCTCCGGGTAATGTGAATCGAGATGTCGCCTTCGGGGATGCCAAGGGTACGGGACACCAAACCGCGGCCGTTGGCCGGCGACTGAGTCGGGGCCCAGATCTCGAGCTTGCCGTCCTTGAAGTGGGCGGTGCAGTTCATGGGCTCGAGCGCGGCATGGGCCAGGAAGGGATAAGCGTACTCCGCCTTCACGACCTTGGCGGCGCCTCGGAGCGCCGCGTCGGGATCGCCGTCCTTGCGAAGGTAGCGATGGGGCGGCTGGGCTGCGAGCTCCGCCGCGCGCTTCGCAAAGCTCGCGCTGCCCTGCTCCGCGGTCCGCCCCTCGTTCCAGGTCACCGTGAGCTTCTCCCGCGCCTTCCGGGCCGCCCACCACGTATCCGCCACGATCGCCACGCCCCCGAGGAGCCCGGCCAGCGCATTGCCGGGGCCCGGCTCGACCACAAACACCTGCCGCACCCCCGGCAGCGCCCTGATCACCTCGAGATTCGCGCTCTGCACCGTTCCCCCGAACACCGGGCACTTCTCGAATACCGCGTAGCGCATATCCGGCAGCGTCACATCGATGCCGTACAACGGGGTGCCGGTCACGATCGCGTGATTGTCCACCCCGCGCACCCGCTGGCCGATGATGCGGAATTGCTTCGGGTCCTTGAGGGTGACCGACTCGAGATCGGGCGCCGGGACGGTTGCCGCCTTTGCCAGCAGCTCGCCGTAGCGGAGGCTCCGGCCGCTTGCCCGGTGGTGCACGGCTCCCGAGGCGGTTTCGCACTCGGCGGCCGGCACGCTCCAGGTCTCGGCGGCCGCGGTGACCAGCATCGCCCTTCCCGCCGCGCCGACTCTCCGCATCCGCATCCAGTGATTGGGGGTGGCGGTGCTGCCGCCGGCCGATTGCTGGGTAAACCGGGCGGTGTCGAGGGGGGCCTGCTCGATCCGGACGTCCTTCCAGTCCACATCGAGCTCGTCGGCGACGATCATCGGCAGCATCGTCTTGACTCCCTGTCCGATCTCGGGATTCTGCGCGATGATGGTGACCATTCCGTCCGGAGTGATCCGAATGAAGGGGTTGGGGATGAACTCCGCTGCGGAACCAGAGGTTGCCGTCCGGGCCAGCCGCGTCCCGAGCAGGAGGGCCCCACCGGCCACCAGGGTGCCTTGCACGAACTCCCGCCGGGTAACCCGCTTTGCGGTTTTCATGAGGCCCTCCGCGCCGGACTCGTCACGTTGGCCGGCAGGCTCGCCGCGCGGTGAATCGCCTGCCGGATCCGGAGGTAGGTCGCGCAGCGACACAGGTTCCCGTTCATCGCGGCATCGATGTCGGCATTGGTAGGCTTCGGTTTCCTGGCCAGCAGGGCCGCAGCAGCCATGAGCTGGCCCGCCTGGCAGTAGCCGCATTGAGGCACATCCAGCTCTTCCCAGGCCTGTTGCAATCGATGGGTGCCGTCGGGGGATAGCCCTTCGATCGTGGTGATCTCGGCTCCCGCCACTGCGGAAATCGGGGTCACACAAGAGCGGGTCGGCGCGCCGCGCAGGTGGACCGTGCAGGCCCCGCATTGGGCCACGCCGCACCCGTACTTGGCGCCTTTGAGATTGAGGACATCCCGCAGGACCCACAACAGCGGCATGTCGGAAGGAACGTCCACCGTGACCGATTTGCCGTTGACCTTGAAGCTCGTGCTCATGGCTTGACGTACCTCCGCAAGGTGCGCGGGCCAACCTCCGCGCCATAGATGTTACCCCTGGAATCCGCCGCGACCCCTTCCGCCGCGCTGGTGCTGGGAGGGTTCTCGGCTGGGTCCGGGATGAATGCCGTGACCCGCCCGTCCTTAGCGCTGCCGATCCGGATCCCCCGCTTCCAGGCCCCGTGGGCAGGGTTGACCGACCCCGACTCGGAGTCGGCCACGTAGATCACGTCATCCTTATCTATGTATATCCCGCTCGGTCTGCTGAACTGGGACCATTCGCCGAGCACCTGGCCGTCCTGGTCGAAGATCTGGATTCGGTTGTTGCTGCGGTCGCCCACGAACAGGCGGCCTCGGGAGTCCATGGCCAGGGCGTGGGGCTGGGTGAGCTGGCCCGGGCCGGTGCCTTTGGTACCCCAGGCTTTGATGAATCTGCCGGTCTTGTCGAACTTGAGGATCCGGGCGTTGGCGGTGGCGGCATCGGAATGGCCTTCGGCCACGAAAATGCTCCCATCGGGGGCCACCAGGACGTCGTTGGGCTGCCAGAAGTACTCGGCTTCCCTGCCCCCGCCCGCCTTGCCAAGGCTGAGGAGGAGGGTGCCATCGGGGCTGAACTTGAAGACTTGGTGGCCCTTACCGGGGGTGTTGCGCTGCTCGGCCGTGCCGGTGCAGGCGCAGTCGGTCACCCAGACGTTGCCCTCGCGATCTACGAAGATCCCGTGGGGCGAGAGCAGCGTACCGGCGCCGAAGCTCTTCACCATGGCGCCAGTCGAATCGAATTTGAGGATGGGGTCGAGATCGGAGCCGGCGCAGCTATTGGCGCCACACCGCTCGGCCACCCAGATGTGGACCCCGTCCTTGTCGATTTCCACGGCGCTGGTGGAGCCCCAGGTCCTGCCTTCGGGCATCCGGGCCCAGCCGGTAACGGTCTGGTAGGGGTTGGGCAGGTCGTTGGTGGGGGGGGCGGCGACCGGGCCCTGGGCAAGGACGGTGGGGACGGTGGGGACAGTGAGGACAGTGAGGACGATGCGCCCTAAGGTCTTGAATCGCATGGGTAAGAACGTACTCGATTCGGGGAGAGGCCGCTAAATGGACTGCTCCGGAGACTTCGTCGGGTAATCGGCGCTGGCGTTCGAGTGGCGCTCTGGCGTCGGGTCGGCCGGGGAACCAGATTCTCCTGCACGGCAAACCAATGACCCTCCGCGCCATCCGCGTTTCAGCCCGGCTCGGCCACGATGGTCCCGAGCGCTGCGACCTCGGACCCGACCTCCGGCTCACGCTGACTTCGGCCAAAGCCGATCAGGGCCCGCTGGTCTTCGTGCTCTGCGACGACGATCTGGGCCATTTGGAGGCGTGCCGAGACCTCATCGTAGATCGGGGGCGCAAGCATCC
>DATECI010000243.1:0-5285 GCA_035286985.1 Gemmatimonadales bacterium | reverse complement strand
CATCCTCAAGGCGCGAGCCGACGGCACCGGCCAGCCGCAGCGACTCACCAGCGTGCCGGCGCTGTACTACAACCTGGCCTGGTCGCCCGATGGCCAGCGGATCGTGGCGACCCGGGGGGCGGCGCGGGATCTGAAGCGAGCCCCGGACTTTTTCTTCGGGCCGCTGGGCGGCGAGTTCGTATGGGTGCCGGCGGCGGGTGGCGCGGTTGCCCTGATCGCGCCGACGGGGAGCCGCGATGCGGCCCATTTCCGGCAGGATCAGCCCGACCGGATCTACGCCTACAGCTTCACGGAAGGATTGGTGTCCTTCCGATGGGACGGGACCGACGTCAAGCAACACCTCCAAGTGCGGGGTGCTCCCGCCGCCGGCGCCGGGACGCCGCATCCCGAGGAATGGAAGGTCCTCCCCCGCCGGGTATTCCCGGTGTTCGAGGACCAGAAGGCGGCGGAGCCGGACGAGGGAGGGCCCCAGCCCCCCGCCGCCGGCCTAGTGCTGATCTCACCCCGGGGAAGGCGGGCGGTGGCGCAGGTCGGGAATCACATCTACCTGGTGGACATTCCCGAGGTGGGAGGGCCGGTTCCCACGATCTCGGTGGCGGCGCCCGCCGCAGCGCCGGTCCGGGTCCGGCAGCTCACCGACGTCGGCGGGGAGTTCCCCTCCTGGAGTGCCGACGGGAGCCGGATCCACTGGGCGATCGGGAACGCGTTCCTGACCTACGATCTCGCCCGGGTAGAGGCGCTCGAGGACAGCACGGCCCGGGCAAACCGGGCCACGGTGGGCCGGGCGCTCCGGATCCGGCAGGCGCTGGATACGCTGCGCACCACGCGCCGGACGGTGGACAGCCTAACCCGGATTCCCGCGCCGGTGCCCGACTCGCTTCGGGCCCGGCTCAACCGGCTGGTGGCGGACTCGGTGGAGGCCCGGGCCGACTCGCTGATCCGGGCCGCCGACCAGATCCGGGCCCGGGCCCAGGCCATGCGGGCCAACGCCGATTCGGTGCGGGCGGGGCTCGACAGCCTGCGCGCGGACACGGTCACGTACCGGCCGGCCGAAAGGCAGATCGCCGTGCAACTCCCCCGGGACGTGCCGCGGGGCAGCGTGGTGCTGCGGGGCGGGCGAGTGCTCACGATGCGGGGACCCGAGATCATCGAGAACGCCGACGTGGTCATCACCGACAACCGGATCGTCGGGGTGGGGCGCCGGGATTCGGTGCCGGTGCCGGCCGGGGCGCAGCTGATCGATGTCTCGGGCAAGACGCTGCTGCCGGGCTTCGTGGACACGCATTACCACAGCATGTGGCTGGTCCCGGAGATTCACACCCGGCAGGCCTGGCAATACCTGGCGACGCTGGCCTATGGCGTTACCACGACCCGCGACCCGCAAACCAGCTCCACCGACGTGCTGAGCTACCAGGACCGGGTGGCAATCGGCGCCATGGTGGGACCCCGGATCTATTCGACCGGCCCCGGGGTTTTCCTGGGCGAGAACATCCGCGACTCGGCCCACGCGGTGAGCGTGCTCAAGCGGTACAGCCAGTACTACGATACCAAGACGCTCAAGATGTACATGTCGGGCAACCGGCAGCAGCGGCAGTGGATCATCCAGGCGGCCCGGCGGCTCGGCCTGATGCCGACGACCGAGGGCGGGCTGGACTTCAAGCTCGACCTGACCCATGTCATTGACGGGTATTCCGGGGTGGAGCATGCCCTCCCGCTGGCGCCGATCTACGAGGACGTGGTGAAGCTCTTCAAGACGGCGGGGACCACGAACACCCCCACCCTCCTCGTGTCTTACGGGGGACCCTTCGCGGAGAACCGTTTCTACGCGAAGGAGGAGGTCCACGACGATCCCAAGCTGCGGCGGTTCCTACCCGAGGAGAGCCTCGACCGGCGGAGTCGGCGGCGGCCGTTCTGGACCCTGGAGGAAGAGCAGGTGTTTCCCAAACACGCCCAGTTCGTGAGGCGCATGCTGGAGGACAGCGCCCGGATCGGGGTCGGGAGCCACGGTCAGATCCAGGGGGTGGGCTACTTGTGGGAGTTGTGGAGCATGGGGTCGGGCGGGGCGCGCCCGCACGACCTCCTGCGGGCGGCCACCATCCTGGGAGCGGAGGCGATCGGCTTGGGCCTCGATCTGGGCACCATCGAGGCGGGAAAGATGGCCGACATCCTGGTGTTGGACGGGGACCCGCTGGAGGACCTGAGGAACGTGGCGCGGCTCCGATACGTGATGAAGAACGGGCGGCTCCACGAGGCCGAAACGCTGAACGAGGTGTGGCCCAGGCAGCGACCCCTCGCGAGCCAGCCGTGGAGACGGCTGGGGCCGGACCGAGTTCCGGCGGGGATTCGCTGAAGCGCCCGCTCGCTATGTCACCTCCTAAATTGCCCGGCCGCAAAGGTCTACCGCCGGCAAAACGGCCTGGTCTTCCCCGGAGGCCGCCGCCCCCGCCACCGCCCAAACACCGGGTGCGGGTGCCGACGCCCAATCGCCGGGGCCGATGAGCTCTTTGGCTCCCGGCAGGATGCCGCTCATTCTCGCGCTCACCGGCGCCTCCGGGGCGCCCTACGGGGTGCGGCTCCTCGAGGTGCTTGCCCGCAATCACGTCCCACTCTGGCTCATCGTCTCAAGTCACGGCTGGCGGCTGCTCAAGGAGGAGAGCGGAATCGGGACCCTGGCACGGCTCAGGCGGACCACCGGAGGCGACTGGTCCAGCGTCACGACCTTCGAGGACGATGACCGGGGAGCCAAGCCCGCCAGCGGGTCCCAGCCCACCGCCGGTATGGTGATCTGCCCCTGCTCGATGGGCACCGTGTCCGCGATCGCGCAGGGCTCGAGCCGGTCGCTGATCGAGCGGGCGGCCGATGTGACGCTCAAGGAGCGGCGCAAGCTGATCCTGGTTCCCCGGGAAACCCCCCTCTCGCTGATCCACCTCCGTAACCTGGTCCAGGTGACGGAAGCCGGCGCAACGGTGATCCCGGCCGCTCCCGGCTTCTACCATCGCCCCACCCGGATCGAGGAGCTGGTGGATTTCATCGTGCAGCGGGTGCTGGATCAGTTGGGGCTAGAGATTCGGATCGCCCCGAGATGGAACGGCGAATAGCCGGTAGCCGCATCTCATGCGCCTTGGCATCATCTCCGATACTCACAATTTGCTCCGCCCCGAAGTCTTCGAGGTCTTCCGGGGGGTGGACCGCATTCTTCACGCCGGCGATATCGGGGAACTCGACATTTTGAGCGGGCTCGAAGCGATTGCGCCGGTCGTCGCGGTCTGGGGCAATACCGACGGTTTCGAGATGCGGGCCCGGGTCCCGGAGGTCGTGGAAGCCCGGATCGAAGGCTTCGATTTTCTCCTCATCCATGGCCACCAGCTCGGTGCCCCGAATCCTGAGACGCTCAACCGGGCCTATCCGAAAGCCGAGGTCATCGTCTACGGCCACACCCACGAGCCACTCCTGACCGTGGTGGACGAAGTCGTGACGGTGATGAATCCAGGGGGAGCCGGGCCCTTCCGATTTGGGCTCCCGGCGTCGGTCGGGATCATGGAATTGGAGCCGGGGATTCCGCCGCGGGCCCGGCTGGTGCCGCTGGCCGACGAGGGACCGGCCTGAGGACCTACTTGGAAGATTCCCGGTCGTCCTCGAAAATCCCGTAGGAGGCGCTGGGCCCGGCGGGCACCGGAGGCCGAAGCTCGATGATGGCGTCGGCGGTTTGCTTGCGGTAGGAAATCACCCGGCGGGCTGCCTTCCGGGCCAGCCGGGTCCAGTAAAATCGGGCCACCGCCCAGAGCACGCCCGCGGCCGCGATCCCAAGCCCGAGGACCCAGAGCGGGGAGGCGCCGCTCATGTTCACCCCCGCCGCCACCAGCACCACGATCAGGACCACTCCAAGCGCGCCGGCCGCGAACGGACCGAGCTTCCAGTAGTCGAAATCGCCGAAGACCCGGACCGTGGTTTCCGGTCCCCGGGGAATGACCGTGATGACGACGTCGCTGGTGTCGCGGTGATCGCGCCATTCGAGGCTCCCCGAAAGCTCACCGGCCTGGCCTTCCCGACCGGTGAACTTGCGGATCGCCTCCACGAGATCCGGAAAAGCTTCTCCGGCGAGCGGGTGGCCTACCAGCGCGGAGGTGCTGAAGTTCGAGCTGCGGCCGAAGAGGAACTTCCAGAACCGGGCCCGGGCCGGGATTCGGGTCAGCGCACTGGCGGCGCGCTCCACGAGCTGAGGGGAGATGCCAAGCTGCTGGGCCACCAACTGGAGGTCCTCCAGGGTATGCCGGGGCTCGTCGGCCTCTCCGCCCCATCGCAAGGCCGCCGCTTGCCGGAGGATCTGGGCCATTTCCTGGTCGGTGTATTGCGTGGGCATTGAAGCGCCTATCGGGAAGCCGCGGCGGCGGGGGAAAAGACATGATGGTCAACCCACTGGAGCAGGCCCTTCTCGACGACGTCGTCAGCCTGGTCGCGGACCAGCGGCATGACCATCCAGCGCTTGCCGCCTTGCATCAGGAACCAGGCGGCCGGGAGAGCCGGCAGGGACTTGACCGGGTTGGCGAGCTGGCCCTCATAGGACACGAAGTGAAACTCCCGCCCCCGGTGCTGAAGCCGCTTCTGCTCCATCTTGAACCCACTCATGCGTCTTACTCCCGTGCCGGCAGAACGACGGCTTCCCTGAGGATCCACACCTTGGTAGCGAAAAATAATCGAATCATGTCCGCATAGTCGCCCGGGGCCACCAGGACCACCAGGGAATCGGAATCGGTTCCCCGGGTAACCTTGACCGTTTCCTTCCGGCGCATTCGGCCGGCGAGGTCCCGGAACCAGCTCGGGAGATGGTTTCGCTCCCCGTGACGGACGACGGTCCGGGACCGCTCTCCGGTCGGATCGGCGAGGGCGACAGGACAGTACCAGCGACCCCGAGCCGCTCCCCTGGTGGCCGGAGTGAAGGTCAGGGAGCGATCCGGGAGCTCCTCCCAGGCCCGGTGGGCCGGGGCGGTGCGGGGCCGCACCTCGACCCGTCCCTTGGGATCCTCGGGCACCCGCACCAGGAACTCCCAGTGGTTCCTGGTGGTGAGGTTGCGATCGAGGGCCACGTAGCTGAACTCCATGCCCCGGACGGCCTCGCCCGCAAAGGTCCACGACGCGGGACGCGATCCGAGAGGGGCGACGTCGATCCGGTCGAGGCGATATCTGGTACGCGGGGCCATGGATGTCCTCCTGGCGCGCTGTCCGGAGAATGACAGGAACATAACCCTAACGAAGCCGGTCGGCAGAGCGTATTCATTGGTTGGGCC
>DATECI010000242.1:0-18985 GCA_035286985.1 Gemmatimonadales bacterium | reverse complement strand
TGATTGTCCCCTGCGGGATTCCCGGGGTGGCGATGACCAGCGTGGCCCGGGAACAGCCCGGGCTCCGGGAGCCCTGGGCCCGAACTCGGGATGCCGTGGTGGCCGGGTTCGGGGAGGTTTTTGAGAGGGAGGTAGCCAGGGCTTCCTAAACCCTGGTCCCAATCAATTATCTTCCGCTTCATGGTGGAGGCGCTAGACCGCAGAAAGCTGGAAACGCAGGCGGACGCGAAGGTTGCCGACATCCTGCGCGCCGCGGCGAGCTGGGCCCGGGACGTCCCGCCCGCTCTAACTCCCGCGATCCGCGCGGTCTGCGTGCGCCTGGCGGAAATGGTGGCCGACCAGCGCCACTACTTCGCTCCCCTTCCCGAGCCGCAGGAATCCGAGCGCGCCGCCGTTCTCGCCCTGACCGCCGAGCAGCTCCGCCGTCCCGCAGTGACCCAGGGCATCGAGGGCCTGCTCCAGCAGCTCGCCGATCGGGAACTGCGCTCCACCGGATCCTGGGCCCTGGTGGAAGGCGCCCAGGCCCAATGGATCGCTACTGCGATCGAGTTCCTGGAGCTGCAGGGCCGTGAACTTCCGGCCGATCAGCGACCGGATCCCTATTGGGCTGATGACGTGGTGGCGGGAATCATCGCGTCGGTGCGCGCCGTGATCGGGATTGACGAGCTGCACGCCCGCACCGAGGCCCGCTACTCGGGGCCGCACAAGAAGCCAGCCTCGGAAGGACTGGAGACGGAATAGCGGCCCCTAGTTCCGCTCCGCGAACAGCTCGAAGAACTTCCCGAACACCTGAATCCCATCCCGGATTTGCTGGACGTTCACCTTCTCGTTGGGTGAATGCAGCCCGTCATCCGGCAATCCGATCCCGGTGAGAAGAACGGGGGCGCCCCCGCGCTGGAGCGCGGGCACGACCGGAATCGACCCACCAGCCCGCACCGGCACCGTGCGACGCCCGACGACCGCTTCGAAGGCCTGGTCCAGCACCTGGAACGCGGGATCGGTCACGTCGCAGAGCACCGGATCTCCGCCGTGGAGGAGCTTCACCTCGACGTCCGCATAGCCAGGGGCGAGCTTCTTGACGGCCCGGGTGAGCCACTTCCCGACCTTTTCGTAGGTCTGTCCCGGAACCAGCCGGAGACTTACCTTGGCCACCGCCTGGGCGGGAATGACGGTCTTGGCCCCCTCGCCGGTAAAGCCGCCCCGGATGCCGTGAATCTCGAAGGTCGGGAGGGCCCAGGTTCGCTCCAGCACCGAGAACCCCTTGAGGCCGGTCAGGGCCCGCCCGGTCACTTCCTCCCGCAGAAACTGCTGTTTCCTGAACGGCAACCGCTTCCAGGCTTTGCGCTCCGCCTTGGACGGCGGCACCACGGCCTTGTAGAGCCGGGGAATGCTGATGCGACCGGCCCGGCTCTTCAGATCACCGAGCAGCCGGATCATGGTTTCCATGGCGTTGGGCGCGACCCCGCCGTAAGTGCCGGAGTGGAGATCGCGCTGCAGGGTGCGCAGGTGGATTTCGGCGTAGCAGATGCCGCGGAGCCCAGTGTACACCGCCGGAATCCCCGGCGCGTAGTAGCCCATATCCGCCACGACCACGGCGTCTACCATGGTCCGTTCGGGCTCGTCTCGCAAGAGATCGAAGATCACCTGCCCACCACACTCCTCCTCGCCCTCGATGATGAAGTGGACGTTGAGCGGCGGGTTGCCCTTCGCGTCGAGGATCGACTGGTACGCCTTGAGCAGGGTGAAGACCTGGCCCTTGTCGTCCACGGCGCCCCGCGCGAAGAGCTTGCCGTCGCGCACGGTGGGCTCGAAGGGCGGGGATACCCACTCGTCAACGGGATCGACGGGCTGGACATCGTAATGCCCATAGCAGAGCACCGTCGGCTTGCCCTCAACCGGGGGACTCTCGGCCCAGACAACGGGATGGCCCTTACCCTCGAGCAACTGGACTTCGGGGCAGCCAAGTGCCTTGAAGCGCTCGATGAGCCAGGCGGCGGCGCGGCGGCAATCCCCGGCATGATCGGGCAGGGTGCTGATGCTGGGGATGCGGAGGAATTCGGAGAGCTCAGTGATGAGAGGATCGGGCATGGGAGTCAGGGAGCTAGGGAACGGTGAACGGTGAACCGTGGAGGCGCCAACAAGATACCCCGAGGTGCTAGCGGGCGCTGGTTTGGGCGGTGTCGCCGAGGGCCTGGCCCAAGCGGGCGAAAGCCGAGTCGCCAGACACCCTATCCATCAGTTCCCGGAGGGCGGCGACGCTGACCTTGACGCTGCCGCCGTGCTGCCGGTACCAGCGATCGAACCAGTCGAGCCGGGTGCGGTAAATCCGGACTCCCACCAGGGCCGCGTTATTAATGGGCCGCTCGGCGAGCCGGGTCACCCGATAGGTCCGGAACCGGCCTGCCAGAGGGCCTTCGAGCTGCTCTCGGGCCCAGCGACCGATCGCGAGGCGGCCGGCCTCGAGCGAGTCCGCTTCCGGCTTCCCGGCGTAGAAGGTTTCCAGCTTTCCCAGCAACTCGTGGTAGAACTCGCCGAGCCCGATTTCATCGAACCACCGGTCCCGGGCCCGGTCGGCCAGGAGGGTGTCGCCCCGGGCCCGGAAGAACTCCTCGGCCGAGCGATACCCGACCAGCTGGGCCAAGCTCTCGTTGAACGGGGTGGCGCTCTTGATATAGAGCGTGTTATGAGCGAGTTCGTGGAAGACCGTAGCTGCCAGCTCCATGGAGTCCCGGACCAGGGCGGTGGAGAGGAGCGGGTCCTCGAACCAGCCCAGGGTGGAGTAGGCCCCTGCCGGGCGCAGATAGGTGTCGTGTCCAAGGGCGGCGAGCCGATCGGCTTCCCGCCGGGCCATCGCGACATCGAAGAAGCCCTTGTAGGGAATCCGGCCTACGATCGGGTACTTCCAGGTGCGAGGGCAGATGCAGTTTCTTGGCGAAGCGGAAAGGACCAACAGGAGGGTATCCCGACCGACGTCGGTGTAGGTCGTATAGGTCTTGCCGGCTTCGAGGCCAAGCTCGGCAGCGTGCTGGCGAACTTCGAGCACGAGGCCCAGATAGGCACGGGTTTCCAGATCCAGCTTCGGATCGGCGAGGAGCTTCTCGATCGGGCGGCGCTTTTCCAGAATGAGGGTCTGCTCGATGCCGGCCCGGGTGAGATAACGCACATCGGCGCTGGCGAGATACGCCGTCCCGTATCCGAGAATCAGCGCTGCGGCGGTGATGAGGACGCCCATGAGGATCCGACGGCGGGTCACGGCGTCCAGCGGGCGCCGAAGAGGTGGACGTTCCGGCCCAGTGCGCTCCGGCGCTGGAAGGCGTAGTCGAGCCGGGCCTTGCCCAGGAGAATGCTGCCGCCGAAGGTGGTGCTGGAGAGGAGTCCACCCACGAGGCCCGGCTGGGGGCCGGTGCCGGCCCGCGCTACGATCCCAAGTCCCGAGATCACGCCACCTGCTTCCAGCCCGACTCTGGTGCTGCCATGCTGACCGGCAGACCAGACGGTTTCCACCATGGCCAGGAGCCGGCCGTTGGAATAGGTGTCGAGGAGGTTGAGGCTGGCACCGAGGTGGAGCGACGCGGGCAGCTCGAGGCCGGCCCCGCTCAAGCCGACCTGACCGAGGTTCTGGGCACTCAGGGCAAGCGCCGCGATGTCGAAGAAGGCAACCTGCACCGCTAGATCGGCGGCGAGCGAGCGGGTGACCGGACCGTCGCGCTCGCCGACCGCAACGTATTTCCCGCTGGCGCCGAAGGCGAGCCCGCCGTGCCGATAGACCACCGCGCCAACCCAGGAGAGGTTGTCGTAGGTCGCCGAGTCGGCCGAGAAGAGCAGGTAGCGTCCTCCGGCCCCCAGATTCAGGGGTCCGACCCGGGTCGCCGCGGCAGCCATCGCGTAGGTGGACCGGTCGGGGCGCCGGGAGAAGCCGGCCTCCACACTGAGGATCCGGATCGGGGCGATCCCGGCCGGGTTCACGAAGATCGCCCCAGCATAACCCGGGAGTCCCACCCCGGCGCCGGCCAGCCCGGCTGCCTGCACGCTGGAGGGGAATCCCAGAATGACCGGGACCGGCCTGGTCTGGGCCGCGAGCCGGCCAGGAGCGATCAGCGCGGCAAGCATCAGGGCGCTTCGGCCTCCCATGCTCAACGAATCCGGACGATCCCGAAGCGGGCCTGGAGGTCCGGGCTCAACTGGGCGCCCGCGGCACTCCGAAGCACCTGGAGGTCGAGCGGGGCTCCGAGCGCCGGCTGGACCAGAACGAAGTGCTGGCCCGAGCCGGCCTTCAGGGCCCCGCTCTTCGAGAAGGTGCCGGTGATCGAGGGCGGAACCAGGGGAAACCCGCCGCTGAAGTTCTCCGGATTGGACCAGATCGCCCGAAGCCCCCAGCTCTTGTAGCGGAGCCGGCCGGTCGGCTCCTCCGGCAGGTCGGGCCCGTCGTCGAGATAGAGAGCCATCAACCATTGGGGCACCAGGGCCGAAAGGCTCCCACCGGTGGCCGCCACCAGATTGGCGGAGCCGGTGGCCGAAGTCTGCACCAGGGCCCGGGTGGTGGGGGTACCGGAGATGGTATCGGTGGCGAACTGATCGAGGGCCCATCGCAGAAACAGCCATCCGGCGCCGCGCTCCGGCAGGTTGCCGGGCGTGGCATTCGGGAAGAACACGTAATTCGTATCGGTGTCCTTCAGGTAGTCATAGCCGTTGATGATGTTCCCGCTACTGTACTGGGAGCGGCAGGAGGGAAACCCCAAGAGGGTGCATTCCGAGGCCGGGATCAACCGGCCGCCCAGCTCTTCCGCGAGGTGGGAGAGCGCCTCGTTGAGCCAGGTGTCTTCGGACAAGCCGGTGCGGACCAGGGCATGCTGGTTGAAGCTGATCATGTGCTGAAACTCGTGGATCAGCGTCGGCTTGAGGTTATTGATCGCCATGCGCCGGGTCACCACGGTACAGCCCGAGGTGGCCGGCGCCGGCACCAGGGTATAGAAGATCTCGGCCCGGTTGGAGTTCGGCCCGACCAGGAGGTCCCCCCCAAAGAAGAAGCCGACGACCCGGCCCTTGTCGCAGTCGGGGGTCAGGTCGTTCACGGCCTTGGTCATCAGCATGATCACCACGCCATTGCCGTCGATATCGGACTCCCGGCCGAACGCGGTGGTATCGATCGGATAGTGATAGGCATCGAAGGCCGCCCCCAGCTCGGCGAGATCGGCGTTGGTGAGGGGATCGTTGGCCGGCGCGTTGTTGTCGAGATAGATGGCGAGGTGCTCCCCGATGAAGCGCGCAGTGGCCGTCACGTTGGCGAAGCTGGAGCACAGCAGATTGGCGCAGGCCTTGAAGGTCCGGAGGTCTCCGAGGGGGGGTGCCGGCCCGATAACCCCGGCTGGAGCGGCAACGGGCCGGCGTTGATAGCGCGGATCGGACAACAGCCGGCGCTCCCTTTCGCGCAAGGCCCCGTCAAACTCCGCGGCCGCGGGGCTCCGCGGCGGGCCGCCGAGGAGACCGGTCTCCTGGGGTAGGGCCAAGGAGCCAGTCGGCGAAGGAGCTGGAGAGCTCGGCGCGGCCGACGGCCCCGCGGCCGGGACCGGCTGGCTCGCCCGGAGGAGGTAGGTCCCCTCGATACCCGAGGAGCTCCGGGTGCCGTTCGTCGAAGCCAGGACCAGGAGATGCTGGGCACCCGAAGCATCAGCTATCGGAATCCGAAGACAACCGGAGGTGGCGGCGGGGTCGAGCACCGCATGTTGGCCAACCGCAAGCTGGGTGACGGGCTGGCCAATGCAGGCCTCACTGGGAAGGGGCGGATTACCGTTCGGGCCGGTGGACCCGCAGCCCCCCATCGCTCCGAGCATCAGGCTGGTCCAAACCGCCACTCGGAGCGGTCCCAAGGAGGCTGGGTTCATCGGTGTAAGTTAAGGCATGTCCTTCGTACACCTCCACACCCACAGCGAATACTCCCTCCTCGACGGCGCCAACCGGATCGAAGATCTGGTTCCCCAGGTTCAGCGCCTTGGCATGGACAGCCTGGCGGTCACCGATCACGGCAATCTGTACGCGGCGTGGAGCTTCTATGCCGCGGCCAAGGCCAAGGGGCTCCGGCCGATTCTGGGGTTTGAGGCCTATCTCGCTTACGGGGATCGGCGCTCCCAAGAGAAGCCCCCGGATGCCCCCAAGGACTACAGCCATCTGGTTCTGCTCGCCCGGAACAAAACCGGCTACCGCAATCTGATCCGGCTGGCCTCGATCGGCTTTCTCGAGGGGTTCTACCGGCGTCCCCGGATCGACAAGGAAGTCCTGGCCCGCCATGCCGAGGGCATCGTGGGCCTGGCCGCTTGCCTGTCGGGCGAAGTGGCCCAGTGGCTCCGGCTGGGGCGATACGAAGATGCCAAGGCTTCGGCCGAGTGGTTTGCCAGGCTGTTCGGACCCGACGGATTCTGGCTGGAGGTGCAGGAGCACGGGATTCCGGGGGAGCGGGACGTCACCGAGGGGATGCTCCGGCTAGGGCGAGACTTGGGGCTCGGGGTGGTGGCGACCAACGACGCCCACTATCTCCGGCGGGAGGACGCCGAAGCCCACGATGTCCTGCTGGCAATCGGTACGGGGGCGGACCTCGACGATCCCAAGCGATTCCGGTTTACCGGCCAGGAATCCTACGTGAAGAGCGAGAAGGAGATGGGGGCGCTCTTCCCGGACCACCCCGAGACGCTCGCCAACACGGCGCGGGTGGCCGAGCTCTGCGAGTTCGACTTCGAGAAGCGCTACTACGTGCCGAGCTTTCCCCGGCCCGCCGGCTACGACGACGAAAACGTGCTGCTGCGCGACCTGGCCGAGCGGGGAGCGCGGGCCCGCTACGGCGATCCGCTCCCCGGGACGGTGCAGGAGCGTCTCGAGTACGAGCTGTCGGTCATCATCTCGGCGGGCTATGCGGGATACTTCCTGATCGTCGAGGACTTCATCCGGGCCGCCCGGGAGCGGGGGATTCCGGTGGGCCCGGGGCGCGGCTCGGTCGCGGGGTCGCTGGTGGCCTATGCGCTCCGGATCACCGAGGTGGATCCGCTCCGGTTCGGCCTCCTGTTCGAGCGATTCCTGAACCCCGAGCGGGTGTCCATGCCCGACATCGACGTGGACTTCTGCTACGAGCGCCGGGGCGAGGTGATCGAGTACGTGCGGGAGCGGTACGGCCGGGACAGTGTGGGCCAGATCATCACGTTCGGCACCATGAAGGCCCGGGCCGCGGTGAAAGACGTAGCCCGGGTCCTCAAGATCAGCCCGGGGGAAGCCGACCGGATCACCAAGCTGATTCCCTCGGGGCCGGCCTACAGTCTCACCATTCTCGAGGCGGTCAAGCGGGCGGACGAGCTGCGCGACCTGGTCCGCAGCTCGCCGGTCTACCAGCGGATGATGGCGCTCAGCGCCCGGGTCGAGGGAATCTCCCGCCACGCTTCGGTCCATGCGGCCGGCGTGGTGATCGCGCCGGGTCCGCTCCACGATTACGTGCCGGTGTGCACGGCTCCGACCAAGGGCGCGGGACAGGGTGCCGACAGCGAAAATGCCATCATCACCCAGTTCGAGATGGGCGCGCTCGAGGCGGTCGGGATGTTGAAGATGGACCTGCTCGGCCTCAAGACCCTCACCGTCATCCACGATGCGCTGGAGATGATCTGGGCCCGGACCGGGGAGCGCCTCGAGCTCGGCACTCTCTCCTACGACGATCCGGCGGTGTACGCGCTGTTCCGGGAAGGCAAGACCGCGGGGATCTTCCAGTTCGAATCGCCGCTCGCCACCGACACGCTCCGCGCCATGCGGTGCGACCGGTTCGACGATCTGATCGCGTCCAACGCCCTGCTCCGCCCGGGTCCGCTCGATGCCGGCATGCACACGGTGTTCATCCGGCGCCGGCTGGGCCAGGAGGAGGTCAGCTATCCCCATCCGCTGCTCCGGGAGATTCTGGAGCCGACCTACGGGGTGATCACCTACCAGGAGCAGGTGATGCGGATCGCCAACGTCTTTGCCGGGTTCACGCTGGCGGAAGCCGACGTGCTTCGCAAGGCGGTCGGCAAGAAGGACGACGCGCTCCTGGGCCAGGAAGTGGACCGATTCATCACCCGCGCCGTCGCCCAGGGCCACCCCCGGAAACTGGCGGAGGAGCTGGCGGCCCAGATCGCGACCTTCGGCCGATACGGATTCAACAAGTCACATTCGGTGGCCTACTCGATCCTCGGGTATCAGACGGCGTGGCTCAAGGTGTACCATCCCGCCGAGTTCATGGCGGCGCTGCTGTCTTCCGAAATCGGCAACTCGGACAAAGTGGTCCACTACATCAACGAGGCCCGGGAGTTGGGCCTCCTGGTGCTGCCGCCCGACGTGAACGAATCCGGCTTCAAGTTCACCGTGGTCGGCGGGAACCGGATCCGGTTCGGGCTCGGGGCGGTGCGCAACGTGGGGCGGGGGGCGATCGATTCGATTCTCGGGGCCCGGGCCGAGCGGCGCTTCGAGCATCTGGCCGACCTGGTGAGCCGGATCGATCTCCGGCTCGGCAACAAGCGGGTCCTGGAATCGCTGATCGGCGCGGGCGCGTGCGATTCGCTGGGCGGGCACCGGAGCCAGCTCCTGGCGGCGCTGGACGGGGTGCTGGTGGAGGCCCAGCTCCGGCAGCAGGACCGGGAGGCGGGGCAGGAGTCGCTCTTCGGAGAGCTGCCGGAATCCCGGGTTAGGGAACCCGTCTTGCCCGACGTGCCAGCCTGGTCGGAGGCGGAGCGCCTGGTCCGGGAGAAGGAGGTACTGGGTTTCTTCATCTCGGGTCATCCGCTGGAGCCGTACCGGCCCGAAGTCGAGCTGTTCGGCACCCGCACCACGGCCACCCTGGATCGCTGGTCCGAGCAGCCGGTCCGGGTGGCCGGGGTGATCACCGCGGTGCGGCGCCAGTTGGCCCGCAAATCGGGGAAGGAATACGCCCGGGTCGTGGTCGAGGACTTTCACGGCACCGCCGAAGTGCTGGTGTTTCCGGAGAGCTGGGCCCGGCTCAACCACGTGCTGGTGGAAGATGCTCTGGTGCTGCTGACCGGGGGATACAGCGCGCGGGACCGGGGGGAGGAGCGCGCCACCATGGTGG
The DNA here is from genome assembly GCA_035286985.1 of Gemmatimonadales bacterium. Lineage (GTDB taxonomy): Bacteria > Gemmatimonadota > Gemmatimonadetes > Gemmatimonadales > GWC2-71-9 > JABFSM01. Next base: position 9,894 of record DATECI010000242.1, on the reverse strand, counting down.
TGGAAGGGGCCCGGTCGCTCGCGGAGCTGCGGAGCTCGGGCGCGGTCGGGCTGGTGTTCCGGTGGACGGCTCCGGCGGCCCCGACCCCCGAACTGGTCCGCAAGGCAGCCGCGCTTTGCGCCGGGCATCCCGGGTCCGCGCCGGTCTATATTGAGTGGTCCGACGGCAATGGAGTCGCGGTTCGGTTACGCGCGCGCCGACTTCGAGTCGAGCCGCGCGAGGATGTGGTCCACGCCCTGCGAGCCCTGCTCGGGGCCGAGGCGGTTCACTACATCAAGGTCGGGTGACCGATGGCCAACGCGTACACCCTGGATTTCGAGAAGCCGCTGCTCGAGCTGGAACGGCAGGTCGAGGAGCTCAAGCGGGTGGGCGAGGAGCGGGCCATCGACGTGGCCGACGAGCTGGCCCTGCTCACCGGGAAGCTGGCGGCGCTGCGGGAGGAGATCTACCGCCATCTGACCCCGATGCAGCGGGTGAGCGTCGCCCGGCATCCGCGCCGCCCGTACACCCAGGACTACCTGCACACCATCTTTACCGATTTCGTCGAACTGCACGGCGACCGCCTCTTCCGCGATGACCTGGCCATCGTCGGCGGCTGGGCCCGGCTGGACGGGCATTCGGTCATGGTGATCGGGCACCAGAAAGGGCGCGACACTCGGGAGAACATCAAGCGCAACTTCGGCATGCCGCATCCCGAGGGCTATCGGAAAGCACTCCGTCTGATGCGCCTCGCGGCGCGGTTTCACTCCCCGGTCGTGACCCTCATCGATACGCCCGGCGCCTATCCGGGCCTGGGCGCGGAGGAGCGGGGCCAGGCCGAAGCGCTGGCCACCAACATTCTGGAGATGGCGATGCTGGCGACACCGATCGTGGCGGTCGTGATCGGCGAAGGAGGATCGGGCGGAGCGCTGGCGCTCGGGGTGGCGGACCGGGTCCTCATGTTCGAGAACTCGGTCTACTCGGTGATTTCGCCGGAAGGCTGTGCCGCGATTCTCTGGAAGGACGCAAGCCAGCGGGAGCGGGCTGCCGAGGCGCTCAAGCTCACGGCGCCCGATCTGGCCCGCTTCAACATCATCGACGAGGTCATCCCGGAACCGCTCGGCGGGGCCCACCAGGATCCCGACGCCGCGGGGGAATCACTTCGGGAAGCGTTGCTGCGCCACCTGGGCGAGCTGCGCAAAGTCCGGCCGGAAAAACTGGTGCGGCGCCGGGGAGAGAAATACGCCGCGATGGGCGTGTTCAGCGAAGCCTGATGCCCGCGACGGTCGAGGTTCGGTTCAAGGGGACCCGCAAGGATTACTTCCTCTGGCCTCACGACGAGGAACCGCTTCGGCTCTGGGAGTCGGTCATCGTTCCGGTCGAGCGCGGCCTCGATCTGGGGCGGATCTCCGCCACCGGCGAGACGGCCACCAAGAAGTGCACCAGCTGCAGTGGCTGCGCCGTGGGAGAGGTGAAGGTGCCCGAGCGAGCCGTGGTGCGGCGGGCCACGCCGAACGACATCCGGGCCGCCAACGATCTCCGCCGATCCGAGGAGGAGACCCGGCGGTCGGTGATCGAGCGGGTCAGGGTCCGGCAGCTCGACATGAAGGTGAGCGATGCCGAATGGCAGTGGGACCGGAAGAAACTCACCGTGTATTTCACCGCCGAAAAGCGGGTGGATTTTCGGGACCTGGTCCGGGATCTGGCCGCCGCGCTGCACACCCGGATCGAGCTGCGGCAGATTGGGGCCCGCGATGAGGCCGCCCGGCTCCTCGGGGTCGGCCGTTGCGGGAAGGAATACTGCTGCTCCAGCTGGCTCACCACGCTGGGCCCGGTGAGTCTCGCGCTCGCCAAGGATCAGCACCTGTCGCTCAATCCCGCCCAGATCTCCGGCGGGTGCGGCCGACTCCTCTGCTGTCTCAAGTACGAGCACGAGTTTTACGTGAGCGCTCGTAAGCGGTTCCCCAAAGAGGGGAAGACCGTGCGCACCATGCGGGGTACCGAGAAGGTGGCGGCGGTGGACATCTTCCGGGAGCGGGTCTTCCTTCGGAGTGAGGAGCAGGGCTCTCGTTTCCTGACCCTGGCCGAGCTGCGCGACGAGCTGGCGCAGCAAGGGGAGCCGCCGCCCGAAAGCGTCGGACCGCCAGACCGACGGTCAGGCGTACAGTCGGACGAACGGGCTGCCAACCCAGCCGCATTCGACCGCGCCGAGGAACTCGACGAGCCCCGCTCGCCGGGGCCAGCCGAACTCCCCGGCGGCGCGGCGGAAGCCGGCAAGACCTCCGGCGAGCAACGGAGGCCGCGGCGCCGACGGCGACGACGACGGGGAGGGCCGCGCCCCGATGGCAGCGGTCCGGCTACCCCGCCAGCAGGCCCGCCGGAATCCTAGTGGCGAAGTTCTATCTCACGACCGCGATCGACTACGCCAACGGGGAGCCGCATCTCGGGCACGCCCTGGAAAAGGTCGGGGGCGACTGCATCGCGCGATACCACCGGCTCCGGGGCTACCAGGTCCACTTCGTGATGGGCATGGACGAGCACGGCCAGAAGGTGGCCCTCGCCGCCGACCAGGCCGAGCTCGCCCCCCAGGAGTGGGTGTCCCGGATCAGCGAGCGGTTCGAGTCCACCTGGCGCCGGCTCCACTGTTCCCACGATGACTGGATCCGGACCACCGAGCCCCGGCACCACGAGTCGGTCACCGAGTTCATCCGCCGGATTCAGGCCCATCATCCGGACGACTTGTTCGTCAGCGACTACGAAGGGTTGTACTGCGTCGGCTGCGAGGAATTCAAGCAACCCACCCAGCTCCAGGACGGGCGCTGCGTCGAGCACCCCGACCTCACTCCGGTCCGCATGAAGGAGCGGAATCACTTCTTCCGGCTGTCCCACTACGGACCGCGAATCCTGGAGCTGATCGCCTCCGGCGAGCTGCGCGTCGAGCCGGCCATCCGCCGCAACGAGGTGATCAAGGTTCTCGAGGGAGGCCTCGAGGACGTCTCGATCTCCCGGGCGCGGTTTCCCTGGGGCATTCCCTTCCCCGGGGACCCGGACCACACGGTCTATGTCTGGTTCGACGCCCTCATCAACTACCTCACGGCGGCCGGTTTTCCCCAGCCGGGATGGGAGCGGCTGTGGCCGGCGGATGTCCACGTCATCGGCAAAGGCATCACCCGGCTGCATTGCTGCCTGTGGCCCGCCATGCTCCTCGCCGCGGAGCTGCCCCTTCCCGACCTGGTCTGGGCCCACGGGTACGTCCAGTGGGAGGGCACCAAGGTCTCCAAGTCGGCGGGGGGCAGCCTGAGCGTGGACGAAGCGATCGCCCGGCACGGACCCGACCCGCTGCGGTACTTCCTGCTCCGCGAGGTGGGATTCATCGGCGACGGCAACTTCACCTGGGAGCGGTTCGACGAGCGGTACACCGCAGATCTGGCCGACGGACTGGGCAACCTGGTTTCCCGCTCGCTCGCCATGCTCACGAGATATCGGAATGGCATCGTCCCGGAAGCCGACGTCGAGGGCTCCCTGCTGGAGCGAGCCGGGGTGGAGGCCGTCGAGAGCTACGCCCGGGCGGTCGGCCGGCTCGATCTCCGGGCCGGCGCTGAAATCGTCGAAGGCCTCGTCGCCCGCGCCAACCAATACATCGTTCAGACCGCGCCGTGGACCCTGGCCAAGGAAGGGCGTGACGCCGAGCTCGACCGGATCCTCGCCAGCCTGGCCCGGTGCCTGGGCCGGCTCGCGATCCTGATCGGCCCCTACATGCCGGAGCGAGCGGAAATCCTCTGGCAGGCTCTGGGAAACAGCGGCTCGGTGACCGAAGCGAGGTGGGAGAACCGGGAAGAACTCGAGGTACCAGCCCGGGCCGGACAGGTAACCAGCCGGCCGCCGGTGTTGTTTCCGAAACCGTGAACGGTCTGGATGTCATAACTTCTTACGTGAGAAAAACTTAAACGCGCAAATCGTCGTCTTGACAGGGTCGAGTGGAGGGGCGATTATATGCCTGCCCAGGGCGGTGGTCAGCCCCGGGTGACCGTGCGCCGGCGGCCTTCCCGTCACCGACGTCTTCGTTTACAACTCGAGTTCTGCAGGTGGTAATGTCCAAGCGCCGCTGGACCATCGTCGTGGTGCCGCAAGGCTCCAGCGCCACCAAGATCATCGAGCTTTCCCAAACCGCGCTCAAGCTGGTGGGCAGTCTTGCCGTGGCGGTGGCCGCGGCGGTCCTTCTGCTCGGCTACGGAATGGTGGGCCGATCGGTGGATCTGACCCGGGCCGAGCGCCTGGAGCGGGAGAACACGATTCTGGCCGGCCGGCTGGAACACCTGGGCGGCCGGCTCAGCGGGTTATCGGACACGGTGACGGCCCTGGAGCAACGCGACACCCAGGTTCGATTGCTCGCCAATCTCGATCCGATTGATCCCGAGGTCCGAGCGGCAGGGATCGGAGGACCTGGCCCCCGGGCCGCGAGCGGGAGCGAGGAGGGCGAGCTGCTGGGCCGGGCGGGGCAGGTGCGGGTGAGTCTCGAGGCCCTGATCCGCCGAGCCAACCTGCTGTCAGGTTCATTCCGGGAAGCGGCCGACAGCCTGGCCCGGCATGCCGACCGGCTGGGGGCGACTCCCTCGATCATGCCCACGGCCGGGTGGCTGAGCAGCGCGTTTTCCCGGATGCGCTCCCATCCGATTCTGCACAAGGCTCGAGCCCACGAGGGAATCGACGTCACCGCCCCGATGGGCGCGCCCATCGAGGCGCCGGCGAACGGTCGGGTCATCCAGACAGGGTGGGAAGCGGGTTATGGCAATGTGGTCGTCATCGACCACGGATACGGGGTGGTGACCAAGTTCGCCCATGCCTCGCGAATCCTGGTGCGGCAGGGGGCCCGGGTAAAGCGGGGCGACCGGATTGCCCTGGTCGGCAACACGGGGCTCTCGACCCACCCCCACCTGCATTACGAGGTGCACGTGAACGGGCGGCCGGTGGATCCGAGGCGGTACATCCTGCCGGATGTAATCGCGGACTAGAACTTCACCTTCGGCGCCTCCGCGGCTTCCGGGGTCGTGAGCTCGAAGTACGCTCTCGGCTTTCCCCGTCCGATGATCTTTGCGGTGATGACATAGGGGAAGCGTCGGATGTAGGCGTTGAAATCCTCCACCGCCCGGTTGTAGTCCTGCCGGGCCACCGAGATCCGATTCTCGGTCCCTTCGAGTTGATCCTGCAGCTGCAAAAAGTTCTGATTCGATTTGAGCTCGGGGTAATTCTCCACCAGGGCGAGCAGCCGGCCCAGCGGAGCGGTGAGCGCCTGGTTCGCCGCCGCCATCTGCTGCAGGTCCCCACCCTGCACCGCCCCGGCAAGCTGGCTCCGCGCCTCGGCGACCCGGATGAAGATGGTGGTTTCCTGCCGCGCGAATCCCTTCACGGTCTCCACCAGGTTGGGTACCAGATCGGCCCGCCGCTGCAGCTGGGTTTTGATCTGGGAGGCGGCCGCGTTCACCGCTTCATCCTTGGTTTGGATCGAGTTGTACCCGCACCCCGCGACGGAGAGCGCCACGACCGCGAGTAACGAGCGCCGAAGGCTGGCCATCAGTTTCCTCCTCTCGTGAATTGATCGATTACCCGAACCGCGGTGCCAACCGCCGCGAGGTACCCCTCAAACAGCTCAGGCGGGCAGGATGATTCCTTCCGGCGGCGCTGTTCCCAGAGCGTTAGCACCGGGCCGGTGTTCACTCCCAGGGCGGTGCCGGCGGCCGCCAGGCAGGCCGGGGTCCGACCCGGTACTTCCCGGCCATAGAGCGCCAAGGCGACCCGAAAGAGAGTCGCGATGGAGGTTACGGTGCGAGCCGCGACATCCTCCAGGGCCCTGGGCTCGTTCTGGTGGACCACATAGGCCTGGCGGAGCCGAAGGAGCTTGCCGCGGAGCTCCTGCTCCAGGCTGCGGCGAAGGTCCGCGGGATCCACCTTCATCGGGGCAACTGGATCCTCGCCGCGCAGGGTCTCATGGGCGAGCTGCATGTCGGTGACTTCGATCGGGAAGACGTCGGCGGCCCGATCCCACTCGTGCCGCTCGATGAGCAGCGGCGGGGCCTGCTTCAGGTGCCGGAGACCGAGAAGGACCGGGCTCATCCGCCGGAGGGTTTCCGGCCGCAGGGTCTCGCACACCAGAAGGAGATTCACGTCCGATACGCCCTCCGTGAATTCGTCCCGGGCTGCGGAACCGTAGGCGACGGCGGAGTACGCCGAACCGAACTCCTGGTCCATCCCCTCGAGGACCGGATCGATGATCTGCCGAACCGCGTGCTGCATCAGAACCTCCCTCCCGCGCCGCCGCCGCTGAAGCCGCCACCGCCCCCGAAGCCTCCAAAGCCACCACCCCCGAACCCGCCGCCAAACCCACCGCCTCCACCTCCACCTCCCCCAAAGCCGCCCCAGAATGTGGAAGACCGGCGCCGCCCTCGTCCCCGGGTGCCCCGCCCGGGGCCGGATTTCCCGCGTTCGGTTATCGCCCCAATCACGATCAGCGCGATGAGCAAGGCGAGCAACAGATAGACCAGGAAGCGAGAGCCCGAACCCGACTCGGCGCCGGGTTGCCTGGTCCCGGTGAGGCTGGTGTCGGTCACGCCCATGCCGCGGGCAATGAGGCCGGTCAACTCCCGGACGCCGGCTTCGAGTCCCGCCCCATAGTTCCGGTCCCGGAAGTACGGAACCATCAGGTCGCGCACCCGACCGGCCTGGAGGTCGGTGACGTACCCCTCCACTCCCTGGCCGGACGCGATGAAGATGTGCCCCGAATTGGGATCCTCGGCGCGCCGCGGTACCAGGAGCATCACCACGCCGGCATTGCGCCGGGGATCGCCCACGTCGGCGCTAGGCCCCACCCCCCAGGCGCGTCCGATGGCCACGGCGACGTCAACCGGGGCACGGTCGCCGATGGACGGCAACACCGCCACCGCGATTTCGGCTCCGGTCGCATTGCGCAGCCGCTCGACCAGGTCGTTGATCCGGGCGATCGATCCCGGATCGAGAGCCCCGGCCACATCGGTCACATAGCCCGAGGGGCGAGCGGGGAAAAGCTCCGCGATCGGGGGACTACCCTGCGAGGGCAATGCGATCGCGGCGGTTTGGAGCACCGCGAGGGGCAGGATAGCTTTGGCCAATGTCACGGGCGACAACAACCTTCACCCTCCTTGCCCTCGCGGGGTGCGGCGGTCCGGGTACTATTGCGGTCCAGGTCCTGGTTCCGGATCTCAGCGGAGTGGACACACCACTGCCGGGAGTGGTGATCACCGCGCTGCCCTACGATCGGGACAGCGTACTCTCCGCCATGGAAGGCCGGGCCCCGGGGGGGGCGCGTCCCCATACGCAGGCGCTGGACAGCCTGTTTCAGGCCTTCCGGGCTCCCTTCCGCGCGTTTGCACAAGTCGCGTGGCAGGCGGAGCAGGTCCGCCGGCTCCGCGACAGCCTCGCCACCCGGCGGGCCGAGGCGGCCTCGGGCTCTCCAGGCGCCGGAGAGCTGGATGCCCGGCTGGGAGTGGCGGAGGATTCGCTCCGCGCCCTCGAGCCCAAGCTCAACCGCACCCGCGCCGAGCTCAACGTGGCCCGCGACACGCTGTGGCCCCGAATCGAGCGGCTCCGCGCCGAGGTTCAGCGCTGGGAACTTACCACCTTCGCGGGCTATGACACGATCGTGCAGGGCATGGCCCGCGACCGGCTCCGGCGCGGGGTCTCCGACACCACGGATGCGCGCGGCTGGGTGCGACTGGTGCTCACCGCGGGGCGCTGGTGGATCTACGCCCGCTCGCCCGATCCGCAGGACCCGAATGCACACTGGTACTGGAACGTCCCGGCCCCCGGAGACACGCTCCGGCTCAACTCGACCAACGCCCGCCATCTTCCGAGGTATTGAACGATGCATCGCCGGTTCCCCGTGGTCCTCCTTCCGGTGCTGGTTCTGCTGCCCGCCATTGGGCGGGGCCAAACCGATCCCCTGGTAAGCCGCACCAAGGGGGCGGCGAACGCCCCGGTGACCGTGTATGAGATGTCTGACTTCCAGTGCCCGTTCTGCAAACGGCATGCGGAGCAGACCTTCCCCGCGCTCGACCAGGAATACATCGCGACCGGGAAGGTCCGGTGGATCTACATCAACCTTCCCCTCCCGATGCACCGCAATGCCGCCCCGGCAGCCGAGTTCGCCATGTGCGCCGCCCGGCAGGGGAAATTCTGGCCGGCTCATGATCTGCTTTTTCGGCACCAATCCACCTGGGCCGAGCGCACCAACCCCAGCCTGTTCTTCCTTTCGCTGGCGGACTCGCTGCGGGCAACCAAAGACAAGATGAGGACATGCTTGGAGCAGGGAGAGACCCGGGAGGAGATCAAGGACGACGCCGCGGGGGCGATGCGGGCGGGGGCCAACAGCACCCCGACGTTCTATGTCGAAGGGGGTCTTCTGACCGGCGCGTTTCCGCCCGAGGTCTGGCGGCCGATCCTCGACTCGGTCTATCGGGCCAGGAGGGCCAAGCCGTAGTGCGGCCCTGCCGCACCGCCCTGCTCTATCGCGGTCTGATCCGATTCGGCCTGGCCCTCGCGCCGCTCGCCGGGCGGCGCCGGCCCAAAGTGAGAGAGGGGTTGGCGGGCCGCGCCGGCATTCTCGAGCGGCTGGCCCGGTGGGCAGCATCTCAACGCGATCCAGCCCGTCCCCTGCTCTGGATGCATGCGGCCTCGGTCGGCGAGGGCCGCCAGGCCGAAGCGGTCCTCCAGCTGGTCCGGGCCCGCCATCCCGAGTGGCAGGTTGCCTACACGTTCTTCAGCCCGGCGGCGGCGGAGATGGCGCGGGACCTTCCAGCCGATTTCTCCGACTATCTGCCGTGGGACCGCCGCCAGGACGTGAACACGGCGCTCGATGCGCTCCGCCCCACCGCCCTGGTGTTCTGCAAACTCGATCTGTGGCCCGAGCTGGCCACCGCGGCGGCAAGACGGAGTACGGCGGTGGGCCTCGTGGCGGGCACGGTGAGTCCAGGGTCACGCCGGCTGCGGTGGCCGACGCGGGCGCTGCTCGCTCCCGGCTATCGCGTCCTGGCGCTCGCAGGCGCCATTGGGCCGGACGACGCAGCGCGGCTGGTCCGATTGGGAGTGGCGGCGGGGCGGATCGAGGTTACCGGGGACCCTCGGTTCGACAGTGCGCTGCAACGGGCTCGGACGGTGCCCCGGGACCACCCCTTGCGGCGGTTCGGCCGGAGCGCGCCGACCCTGGTGGCCGGTTCCACCTGGCCCCAAGACGAAGCCGTGGTGCTCCGGGCCTATGCCGCGGTGCGCACGGTGCGGCCCGACGCCCGGCTGGTCGTGGTGCCCCACGAACCGACCTCGGCGCACCTGGCCGGGCTGGACCGGGCCGCACGTAGCGCCGGGCTTCCTAACCCGCTGCGGCTGAGCGGAATCCCGGGGGGCGGCGGGATAGAGGGGCGGGAGGAGTTCGACGGGGCTGCGTTGGTGGTGGACCAGGTTGGGGTGCTCCCGGTGTTCTATGCCGATGCGACCATCGCCTATGTGGGAGGCGGATTCGGCAACCGGGGACTCCACTCGGTTCTGGAGCCAGCGGCCGCAGGAGTGCCGGTGCTCTTCGGTCCGGCGTGGCAGGGTAGCCCGGATGCCGCCGACCTGCTCCGAGCCCGGGCGGCGGCGGTGGTGGCTTCGCGGTTTCCCGACTGGCTCGATCTCGACAGTGGCACCACCCTCGCGGACGCCAGCCCGCTCGCCGCGCTCTGGCTGGCCCTGCTCCGCCATCCCAATCATGCCCGGGAAGCCGGCCGGCGCGGACGGATCTGCGTCGAGGAAGGTCTCGGCGGGGCGGATCGGAACGCCGAGATCGTGGAGCGGCTGATGAGGGGGGGACGGGGGACGGTGAACGGTGAACGGTGAACGGTGAACGGTGAA
>DATECI010000241.1:0-5304 GCA_035286985.1 Gemmatimonadales bacterium | reverse complement strand
TCGAGCGGCATCATGGGAGCGATGCTCTCGCTGGTCCTGGCTCCCGATGACCGGATCATCGGCGCATCGGGAGCGGTCTTCGGGGTGATGCTCGGCTACGCCTGGTTCTGGCCCCGGGACCGGATCCTGATCTGGGGAATTGTCCCGATCGAGGCGCGGTATCTGGTGTTGTTGATGACTGCCATCGCCCTTTGGAGCGGTTTCAGCGGAGCCGGAGGCAATGTTGCCCACTTCGCGCACCTGGGCGGGTTTCTGGGCGGGTTCCTCTTCCTGCGCTTCATGGCGGGCCGTTCGGCCAGCGACAAGTTCCGGCGCCTCTCGCGGCCGCCGGCTCCCCGGCTCGAGAGCGTGAGCGGCGCCCTGGAACGGTGGAAGAAGATTCGCCGCGACCAGTTGCACGAAGTGAACCGGGAGGAATTGGATCGGATCCTCGACAAGATCAGCGGGTCGGGAATCGGGAGCCTTACCACGGGGGAACGGGAGTTTTTGGATCGGTTCAGCGCGAGGCACTGACAAGCTATCGGCTATCAGCTATCAGCTATCAGCTGATGTTGAGACACTCACGGTTTCCGATCTCCTTCCACCGGCAGCTCCTTTCGCATTGCCCAATCCTGGAATGATCCGTCGTACAGCCTGGCATTGTAGCCGAGCAGGCGGGCCGCGAACCAGACCAGGCTCGCCTGCTGGCCGATGTGGCAATAGGTGACGACCGTCTGGCCTTCCGAGACGCCCGCCTCGACGAAGTGGGCCTTCAGGGCGGCAACCGGGCGGAATCGGCCGGTCGAATCCACGATCGTCTGGAAGGGTACGTTGGCGGCACCGGGGATGTGACCGTTGCGGCCCTGGCTGGTCTCACGTCCGTTGTAGAAGGAAGTATCCCTGGCGTCCACGATCCGGACTTGGGGATCGGCCAGGTGGGCTTGCACGAAGCCGGCATCCACGACCAGCCCCGGTTCCGGACGTGGAGTAAGGCGACCTCTGGCCGGCTGGGGAACCTCGGTTGTGACGCGACCTCCGTCCGCCTGCCAGGCCTCCAGGCCTCCGTCCAAGATGGAAACCCGGCCCTTGAGACCGACATACTCCAGGGTGAAGAGGGCCCGGGAGGTGGGGGGGAAGGACTGGCCGGTCCAGTAGAGGACGATTCGGGAATCGTCGGAAATGCCCCGGGCTTCCAGCGCTGAATCGAGAATCTCCAGGCTCGGCAGCTCGAGGAAGAGCTGACCTTCCTGTCTTGGCGTGGACCACTCGACTGTCGGGGCAAGGAACTGCGCTCCGGGAATGTGGCCGGCGTCATAACCCGCTTTCTCGCCGACATGAAGGAGGACCAGGTTGCGATCCTGGAGATGGCTCGCGAGCCAGGCCGGGGTGACGAGGAGCGGCTCGTCGCTTGGGACCGTGGCGGCGGCAAGGACGCTGAGGATAGTGAGGACGTTGATCACTGCGCCAGGGCTCCGGTGGGAGTGAGTTTGACGACAAAGCCGTCCGCTTCGCCCACGCTGATGAGACGGAAGGCGGTGGGGCCCGGATCGAAGTCCGGGCTGCCGAAGAAGTGCCCCACCACGATTGGGTTGCCGGCGGAATCGAATCCGAGGGCAGTGCCGCTGGTGGCCCGTCCCGCGATCGCGGTCGATTCGCCGAATCGTCCGACCCAGGCCAACCCCCCTGCCGCAGTGTACCGGGCGGCGAACGCGTCGGTCACCCCCTGGGTACCCAGGCTCGTGATGACGTTGATCCCAGCGCCGGGGTCGAAGTCGATCGGGCCCGAAAACGCTCCGGTCAGCACGACACTGCCGTCGGCAGCGACTATTGCGCGGGCGGCGGTCACGGTTCCCAGTCCCCCTACCGTGGCGACCGAGAGGAACTCTCCGCCAGCGTCATAGCGGGCGAGAAGCACATCCTGACCGCTCTGGCTGGTTCGAGCGGCGAGGCCGGGACCTGGATCGAAATCGAGCGAGCCGGAGAAACTTCCGAGGAGCACCGCGCCATCCTGTCCGTCGAGCGACAGGCCGCTGACCACAAGGCTTTCATTGTTCAAGCCACCCACCGCCCGGACCCGCTCCAGGAGCCCGGTGGAGGAATAGACCGCGAGGAAGAAATCAACGCCTCCTAGTGCGCGGAGCGACGTGGCCACTCCGCCGTTGCGATCGAAATCGGCGGCGCCGCGGAACGTGCCTGCCACCACGACCTTGCCGGTGGTGGAGAGTGCCACGCCCCGAACCCCATCGGCCTGGGGCCCGCCGATCGGTAGGGTCCAGCGCACCGATCCGTCCGGGCCCAGGGAGAGCACGAAGCCGTCGCTGGCCCCGTTGCTCTGGACGTTCGTCCCTCCGGCGGGGAAGGGGTTGGCCGTTCCGTTGAACACCCCGGCCGCGAAGACGTTACCAGGCCCGTCCACCGCGAGTGCGGTCACTTCGTCGAGGCCGGCCCCGCCGAACCGTCGGGCCCAAAGAAGCACTCCCTCCGGGGAAAACTTGGCGACGAACCCATCCTCACCGCCATCGGAGTTCTGCACTACGCCACTGCCGGACAGACCGAAGCTGGCGGCGCCCTCGAACCCCCCGCCGACGTACAAACTGCCGGAGGCATCGCGTGCCAATGCGGTGACCCGCTCGTCACCGGTACTGCCGAAACGAAGGGCCCAGGCCAACGCGCCGGAGGAGGAGTACCTCGCGAGGAAGCCATCGATTGCGCCGAGGCTCGTCAGAGCGGTGACTCCGGCACCGGGGTCGAAGTCGGTGGAACCGGTAAACGTCCCGGCGAGAATCACCCCGCCGGCCGGATCCGTCACCATGGCTGTGATGAGATCCGGGCCGGCGCCGCCGATCCGGAACGCCAGCGCGGGGGTGAAGGGAGTGGGGGGCTGGCCGATGCCGGGGAAGCGGTTGTCGATCAGCTCGCCCTGGCAACCGAGCGCAAGAACCAGCACTGCCCACCAACGATGCCGCATGCTGAACTCTAGCGACTCCCTGCTCGGCGGGCCAGAATCCGCTTGACTTCATCGAGGGGAATCGCTTCGACCCGGATTCCATTCCCGGTCACCGGGGTGGCCATGAACAGGGCATTGTAGATAGCCTCTTCGGTTACTTCGACCACGGCCTGGAAGAGCGGATTCATCTGCTCGTTGCCGAGCTCGGTCGTGGCGAGGCGGGGGGCATCGCGGATCCGGCGGACCGCGGGGCTGGTGGAAAAGGCAATGACGTAGTCGCCGGAGCCGTTCTGGGCGGCGGAGCCGGTGCGGCCCAGGCCCATCATGGCGCGGGACGCCAGCCGGCGCAGGTTCCGGTCGGAGAGCGGCGCGTCGGTGGCGACCACGATGATGATGGATCCGTCGCTCCCGCGCTCCCGGCTCTCGCGGGTTATGCCGATCCGTCCCAGCTCCCGGCCCACCGGCACGCCGAGGATGGTGAGATCGCCGCCGTGGTTGGCCTGCACCAGCACGCCCACGGTAAACCCGGTCGAGCCGGCCCGGCGCGACGCGGTTCCGATTCCCCCCTTCCATCCGTAGGCAATGGTTCCGGTGCCGGCGCCCACGCTTCCTTCGGCCACCGCACCGGTGTCCGCCGCAGTCAGCGCGGCACGCACGTGCTCTGCCGTGACGGGGCGGGAGCGGATCGCGTTCAGGGAGCCGTCGTTGGTTTCGGCCACGAGCGGGTTGATCGAGCGCACCGCTTCCATGCCGGGCTGTTCCAGCATCCAGCCGACCAGCGCATCGGCGGCGCGCCAGACGCAGAGGGTGCAGGTGAGGAGAAGGGGCGACTCGAGCTCGCCCAGCTCGTTCACCTGGGTCGAGCCGAGCAGCTTGCCGAATCCGTTGCCGACGTGGATTGCGGCCGGAACCCGCTCGAGGAACAGGTTGCCGGGGTGGGGAAGGATCGCGGTGACCCCGGTCCGAAGTGAGTCCCCCGCGATCACGGTGGCGTGGCCGACCTTAAGGCCGGGGACGTCGGTGATGGCGTTGTGGGGCCCGGGCTCATAGATGCCCGGGGCCACCCCGAGCGCCCGGGCCCGCTGCCGTTCCTGGGCCAGGAGGAGTCCCGGAACCAGCAAGCCGACCAGAAGCAGGGAGAAATGCATGGGAGGATCCGCGGACAGTAAGAGGGAAGGGTGGGTGGAGGACGTGAATCGGTCAACCGGCCGGCCTGTTGACGGATAACTGATCCGGGCTAGATTGGCGGCTCCCCGTGATCAGAGGCAGGTATCAAATGCGGCTTGGGGCACTGGTTTCCGTGACCATCCTGGCAGCGGGCTGCGCCGCCGCCGGCGGCGGCGTGACCCGCACCTATTACGTGGCGGCCGATGAAGTCGAGTGGGACTACGCCCCGAGCAATTCCAACCTCATCAGCGGACGGGAGTGGGAGGGGTTTGACCCGGTCGTCATGGTGCCGGCGGCGGATCGGATCGGCCGCATCTACAAGAAGGCGATCTACCGGGAGTACACCGACAGCACCTTCACGACGCTGAAGCCGCGGCCCCCGGAGTGGGAGCACCTCGGGATCCTCGGTCCCCTGCTCCGAGCCACCGTCGGCGACACGATTCGGGTGGTCTTCCGCAACAACGGAAGCCATCCCTACACGATGCACCCCCACGGGGTGTTCTACAACAAGGACTCCGAGGGGGCACCCTACGCCGACGGGACCGCGGACGGCGACAAGGCCGACGACGGCGTCCCGCCCGGAGGAACCCATGTCTACGTCTGGCCGGTGCCGGAGCGGGCCGGCCCGGCGCACGGCGAGTTGAGCTCGGTGCAATGGATGTATCACTCCCACGCCCGGGAGGACGCGGACCTCAACGCCGGGCTGATCGGGCCGATGTTGGTGACTGGGAAAAGGATGGCCAAGGCGGACGGGTCGCCCCGGGACGTGGACCGGGAATTCGTGGTGGCTTTCGCGGAATTGGACGAGAACTCGAGCTGGTTCCTGGACGAGAACATCAGGACCTACGCGGGGGACCCGAAGCGGCGGCCCCGGATCGGGGATTTCGGCGATCTTTACTACATCGCCAACCTGCGGGAAACCATGAACGGCCTCTCGTTCGGCAACCTGCCGGTGATGACGATGAAGCGGGGGGAGCGAGTACGATGGTACCTGTTCGGGACGACCGGATTCGAGGTCCATGCCCCGCACTGGCACGGGAACACGGTGGTCGCCAACCACATGCGGACCGACGTTACCAACATCAACACCATGCAGATGGTGACGGCCGACATGATGCCCGACAACCCGGGGACCTGGCTATTCCATTGCCACGTGGCTCCCCATCTCCTTGCCGGGATGCAGGCGTTCTATCGAGTGGAGTAGCCGGGCC
>DATECI010000240.1:0-7940 GCA_035286985.1 Gemmatimonadales bacterium | reverse complement strand
CAACGGGAACTGCCTGCGACCGGAGCTCTCCGGCTCAGGCTTTTCCCGTTGACCGTTGACCGTTGACCGTTCACGGCCTTTTGTACTGCTGCAGATACTGCAGGTCATCCTCATCCGTCCGCACCACGTACACCATCCCCTTCCCGAACCCCACCACTCGGCTGTTCGGACTGAGGGCAATCTTCTTCACGAGTGCGCCGGTGCGATCGAAGACGTCGTAGCTCGGGATCTTGTCGCTGGCGGGGCGAGTGCGCAGGACCCAGACCTCGCCCTCGGGAGTCACCAGAACGGGCCCGCCGCCACCGGGGCCGGCCGCGAACGGCGGCATGGTCTCCTCGAACTCCGGTTCAGGCATTCCACTGGGGGGAGCCGTCGACACGCTCCGTTCACCAGGTCCCATCGAGATCATCAACCCAGGGCTCTTTTTCCTTGCCTCCCGCACCAGCTGCTTATCGGCTTCGGTAACCCGGATGGGTGTGTAGGGCTGCACTGGGCCTGGAGTCACCCGGCCCGGACCCTCGAGCCAGATCACCCGGTACGGAGCGGGCTGCACCCGGGCAACCCGGCCATCTCCTGCCACAGCCCACGCCTCCGCAGGGGTGAACACCTTTTGCCCGCCCACCCTGACTTCCATTCGGCCCGGCCCGCCACTGGTCTGGACCGACCTGGGTGGCAGCCGCAGGTAGCCGACAGTATCGAACCCGGGGCCGACCCGGTCCCAGCGGAGGATCGGCACGGAATCCGGTGGGGGCGCTCCCGGGGTGAAGGGACTGCCCTGGAAGTACAGTCTGCCCTTCGCGTCGGTGCCCCGCATGTCCATGCCACCGATCATCATTCCCGGACCAGGCCCGGCTCCTTGGGGAGCCGCCGGGGGTCGGGGGAGCTCGACGAATCCTCCCGGTTTGCCCTCCGGGCTCACGGCCAGAAACCGGCGGTTGAGCAGGTCCTGGATGAGGGTCGAGCCATCGGGTAAGGCGAGCAGCGACATCGGAAGCGCATATTCACCGGGGTCGCTTCCTTCCCGTCCGACCTTTACGGCGCTCCCAGCGACAAGATCCACCAACTGAACCACTTTGTCGCTGGGATCAACCACGAGAACCTTTCCGTTCGGGAGCTCACGGATTCCTGCCACCCGGGTGAATCCCTCTCGATACTCCGCTTCGGGTTTCCCAAGGGCGGTCTTCATCTGCGCCGGCGCCGACGCGACCGGCATCGTCAGGACGAAGAGCGCCCCAATCAGTGATCGTTGGTGGATCTTTCCCACGAGCCACTCCTTGGATTCGGGACTCTGGAAGGGATGCCCTGGGCGCCTCCACGGTCGCAGGATGCCCGATCCGCTCACGGGAGCTCCGGATACATCGCCCTATAGACCGCCAGGTTCCTCAGAATCTGGCGCACGTAATCGCGGGTTTCCGCGTACTGGATCCGCTCGATGAACACCTCCGGATCGTCCGCTGCCCCGGGCAGGCCCAACCAGCGCTCCGCGGCGCGACTTCCGGCGTTATACGTCGCCAGGGCCAGGTGAAGCCCGGGATAGCGTTTGAGAGTTTCAGCCAGGTGCGACAGGCCGAACCGGAGATTGATTTCCGGTTGGTGGAGCAAGCCAGGATCCCATTCTCGGATGCCAGTTGCGTGGGCCAGGCTGGCACCCAAGGAGGGCATGACCTGCATCCAGCCCCGCGCGTCGGCCGGCGAACGCGCCGAGAGCTCGAAGCCGGATTCCTGGCGAATGAGAGCCGCGGCGAGCAGCGGATCCACTTCAGCCCGGCGGGCTTCCTCGAGGAGCAAGGGGATTTCGGCCAGCGGGAACCCGAATCGCCGAGCGACAGCACCAGCCATTGGCGCGGCCAGACGGAAGGCTCGCCCGACCAGACCCCGTTCCAGAAACGCGTTCGCCAGCGTGAGCCGGCTTCCCGGTGAGCTTTCCGCCAATCGGGACACCTGGTCGTACTCGAACCGGGATTCCACTCGAAGGCCCAACTCATCGAGCAGCGCGGCACGGTCGAGCGCCGCCCCTAGATTACTATCAGGCAGAGCCACGATTCCTGGTGGCGGCTCCGGAGCCGGCCGCGCCCCGAGCCGCTCGGCGGCCCGGAGCGCGTAGTAGGACCCGGGGAACCTCTGCAGGACGGCGTTCCAGCGGTCGCGTGCCACGGCACTGTCACCCGCGGCCGCCCGGGCTCGCCCGCTCCAGTACAGGGCGGCTGCTCCTTCCCGGTGCTCTCCCGCGCGCTCGGCCAGGGCCCCGAATTCCCGTTCGGCCTCGAATCGATTTCCGCCGGCCCATGCGATCATCGCGGCCTGAAACGCCGCGCGAGGACCATGCGGGGTTCGGGGGAATCGCCGTCCGACTTCTCCATAGAGCTTCCGCGCTCCGGCTTCATCGCCGCTGTCCACCAGCAGGTCGGCCGCGAAAAACCCGGCCGTCGCGATGGTCAGGCTGTCGGCTTGGCCGGCCAGGATCCGCCGGAGCAGCCCGATCGCCGCGGTGCGGTCTCCCGTAGCAAGGACGCTGCGCGCTCGCTGGTATTCCGCCTTGGCGCGAAGATCGCCGGCGCCGACTTCCCCAAGAACCCGGATCGCTTGGCCGTGGCGGCCCAGCCGTGCCAGTACGGTGCCGTACGCCAGCCGGTCGGCATCGGTCAGGAGCTGGGCTGCCAGGGCCCGTCCGAAGCCGGCCGCGGCGCGAGCGGGGTCGAGCGCGGCGGCCCGGCGCGCGATGGCCCGCTCCTCGACTGCGGTCAGGGGAGCAAACGAGTTGTCGAGGAGAGCGATAGCGCTCCTGGCGTCCTCCGCGGGGAGACTCGTGCCGAGGAGCCTCACCAGGTCTCGCCGGACCGGTGTTCGAGTCGAATCGCTGAAAGCGCTCGCGAGGCGGAGCCGGAGCGCTGCGACGGATGCACCGAGAGACGCATAGAGGATCGCTGCGCCGGCCAAGTCGCCGGTGCGGCTTCGGGCGAGAGCTTCGGTCCACGGGATTCGGGGAATCGCGGCAGGGAGCCTCACCCCGCCATAGAGAGCGGCCCGCTCCGCCGAATCGCGGGTGACTCCCGCGGCGCGAAGCCGCAGCCAATCGGCCGCCGCGGGGAATGCATCGGCCGCGCGGCGATAGGCCTGGGCCGCGCTGTCGAGTTGATCGGCCCGATCGAACGCCCGCGCGAGGATGATGAGCCGAGGCCCGACCTGTTCCCTCGCCGCAGTGGCCAGCGCGCGCCGGGCGTCCTCCACCGCCGGCTCACTGCGCTCGACCCGGGCCCGCGCGAGCAGGGCTCGGCCTTGGCCCTGCTCCACCTGATCGAGCCAGGGCTCGGCCGAGAGGAGCTGCACCACCGTGCCCCAACCTCCCCATCCTGCGGCGGCGCGGCTCGCCAGGAGCACCACGGAGGACTCCCGGCCGGTTCCGCCCGCGAGGACGGGAACCAGCAGCCGGCTGGCGCGATAGGGCCTCCCTTGGTCGAGCTCGAGCTTCGCCTCGGCGACGAGCGCTCCGCGCTCCGCGTCGCTCCCTTGGGCGGGGAGCGACCGAACTGGCAGGATGCAGGCGAGGGCCAGCAGGCTCGCGCCTGCGGCACATTTGAGTAAACCCATGTAGGGAACGAGGCAGCCGATGACGGTGACCTGCGAAATGTAAGCAGGGCTCAGGCGGCGGGGGGGAGCTCCTGGGGCATGGTCCGGGAAACGGTCCGCTGCAGATACACCGTGCCCTTTTCGGGTCCGAACAGGCGCGGATCGGTGGGACGGGTTACCCGGCCCAGGGGTACGCCTCGTTCGTCGAAGACTTCCATCTGTTCGGTGGTGCGGAGCCTGGCCTGCAACATCGGATCCTCCCGAAGCCGTTCCTGCGGTTCCCTTACTTCGGTTCACTTACTTTGATGCTCTCTGCGGCGAAACCGTTGCAGTTCTCCCGGACGCGATAGATTCTTGTTCCATGGAATCTTCACGACGTGACTTCGTTCGTGCCGGCGGTACCATGCTCGCAGCCTTGGCGGCGCCCACGCTCCGGCTCCAGGCCGGCCGCTACGATCTCGTGCTGCGAGGCGGTACGGTCTTCGACGGAAGCGGGGCCCCGGGCCAGGAGCTGGACCTTGGGGTCCGGAGGGGACGCATCGCCGCGTTGGCTCGACGCCTCACCGGCCCGGCGGCCGAGGTCATTGACGTGCGCGGCCTCGCGGTGGTGCCCGGCTTCATCGACATCCATTCCCACGGGGACGGCAACCTCTTCGCCGACCCCCGGGGCGAATCAGTCATCCGGCAAGGAGTGACTACCGTCGTCGTCGGCCAGGACGGGTCCTCCCGGACTCCTAACCGGAGCAGGGAGACTTCTGTCCTCGAGCTCTATCGCCGGTTCGAAGCGCTACCCAGCGCGGTGAACGTGGCGACCATGGTTGGACTCGGCACGGTACGCCGGGTGGTCGTGGGCGAGCGGGACCGCGCGGCAACGGCCGCGGAATTGAGGCAGATGACCGCCTTGGTGGAGGCGGCGCTCGCGACCGGCGCCTGCGGCGCGTCGAGCGGACTGGAATACTTGCCCGGCGCGTTCGCCACCCAGGAGGAGCTCATCGCGCTCTGCCGGCCACTGGCGCGCCGCCGGCTGCCCTACGCCACGCACCTGCGCAACGAGGATGACCGCCTGGTCGAAGCGGTGGACGAGGCGATCGCCATCGCGCGGGGGGCGCGCTGCCCGCTTCAGCTCGCTCACCTCAAGACCGGGGGCGAGCGCAACTGGCCCAAGATCGATGCGGTGTTCGCGCGGATAGAGGAAGCCCACCGGACCGGTCTCGACGTGACCTTCGATCGCTATCCTTACGTGGCGTGGGCCACCGGCCTGACGAACCTCTTTCCGGTCTGGGCCCTGGACGGCGGGAGCGGGGCGTTTCTCCGGCGGCTTGAGGATTCCAGCATGACCCCCCGAATCCGGGCCGAAGTGCTCGCCAAGGTCGCGCTGGTGGGCGGGTGGGACAAGGTGCTCATCTCAGACGTCGAGGCGAACACCGACAGCGCCGCGGTAGGCCGGCGGCTTGACGCCTGGGCCCTGGCCCAGGGCCTCGACCCGTATGATGCGGCGGTACAGTTGCTGCTCCGCAATCGCACCCGGGTGGGTAATGTGGTCTTCGCCATGAGCGAGCCGAACCTCGAGCGGTTCCTGGCCCATCCTCGGGCGATGGTGTGCAGCGATGGCGGCTCCTTCGCCATCGAGGGTCCCGCGCGGTCCGGGCATCCCCACCCGCGGGGGCTGGGCACCTTTCCGCGTGTACTAGGACGTTATGTCCGGGAGCGCAAGCTGCTCACCCTGGAGCAGGCGGTGCACAAGATGACCGGGATGCCGGCCCGCCGGGTTCGGCTCTTCAATCGCGGACGGATTGCGGTGGGGGCCGGGGCCGATCTGGCAGTGTTCGATCCCGCCACCGTCGCCGACCGGGCCACGTTTGAGGACCCGTTTCAGTATCCCGTGGGCATTCCTCACGTCGTGGTCAATGGAGTGCTCGCGCTCCGGGACGGGGAGCGGGTGGGGAGAGGAGCGGGAAGGGGACTCAGGCCTTCACCATGAGCAAAAGGGGCGCCAAGGGTGTCTGATACCGGTGCCGCCTTCCGGGCCATCGCTCTCCGACAGCGCCGCTTCGCGCTCGCCCTCACGGCGGCGATGATCGCGCTGTACTTCGGTTTCATTCTGCTCATTGCCTACAACAAGCCGCTGCTGGCCCGGAAGCTCAATCCTGGGCTTTCGCTGGGCATCTTGCTGGGCGCGCTGGTGATCGTGGGATCGTGGTTCCTCACCTGGGTGTACGTCCGCTGGGCCAACACCCACTATGACACTGAGCTAGACCGGCACCGCCGGTAGCATGTTCCTCATCACTCAGGTCGCGACCCGCATCGGCGAACCCAACCGGGTGGCGATGGGATTCTTCTTCCTGTTCATCGCCACCACGCTGGGCATCACCTGGTGGGCCGCCCGCCGGACCCGCACCACCGAGCACTTCTATGCGGCCGGCCGCACCGTGACCCCGGGCCAGAACGGGCTCGCGCTCGCGGGCGACTACATGAGCGCGGCCTCCTTCCTCGGCATCGCGGGCCTGGTCTCCACCACCGGGTTCGACGGGCTCATCTACTCCACCGGCTGGCTGGTTGGCTGGCCGGTGGTGCTGTTCCTGATCGCCGAGCCGCTCCGGAACCTCGGCAAGTACACCTTTGCCGATGTGGTGGCGTTCCGGCTCCGGCAGGCGCCGGTGCGAATGGCCGCGGCGGGAGGGACGCTGGCGACGGTCGCGCTGTATCTCATTGCCCAGATGGTGGGGGCCGGAAGCCTGATCCGCTTGATGTTCGGGATCTCCTACGAAACGGCGATCGTCATCGTGGGAGTCGCGATGATCGCCTACGTGCTGTTCGGAGGGATGATCGCGACGACCTGGGTGCAGATCGTCAAGGCGGTGCTGCTCCTCTCCGGCGCCGCAATCCTGGCCGGGCTCGTGCTTTGGCGTTTTCAGCTGAACCCGGCGGCGCTGTTCGCCGCGGCGGCGGAGCGCTACGGCGACTCGGTCCTCGCGCCGGGGCGGCTGGTGAGCAAGCCGCTCGATGCAGTCAGCCTGGGGCTGGCGCTCATGTTCGGGACCGCGGGACTCCCCCACATCCTGATGCGGTTCTATACCGTGCCCGACGCCAGCTCGGCCCGGAAGAGCGTCTTCTACGCCACCGGCCTCATCGGCGCCTTCTACCTCCTGACCTTCGTGCTGGGCTTCGGAGCGATGGTGCTGGTAGGTTCGGAGACGATCCGGGCGGTCGAGCCCGGAGGAAACATGGCCGCGCCGCTCCTGGCCGAGCTATTGGGCGGGACGGCCTTTCTGGGCTTCATTGCCGCGGTCGCCTTCGCCACCATCCTGGCGGTGGTGGCCGGCCTGACGCTTTCGGGTGCGGCGGCGCTGTCCCACGATCTCTGGGTCCATGTGGTGCGGAAAGACCACGCCACCGCGGGCGAGCAGCTCAAGGTGGCCCGGATCGCCACTGTGGCGCTGGGAGCACTCGGCGTCCTACTCGGCATCACGTTCAAAGGCCAGAACGTGGCGTTCATGGTCGGACTGGCATTCGCCATCGCGGCAAGCGCCAACTTCCCAGCGCTGGTCCTCTCGATCTTCTGGCGGGGCTACACCACGGCCGGCGCGGTGGCGAGTATGATCGTCGGCACGGCCGGAGCGCTGGTGCTGATCTACCTCTCGCCCACGGTCCAGGTGGACATTCTCAAGCACGAGACCGCCTGGTTCCCGCTCCGGAATCCGGCGTTGGTCACCATGCCGCTTTCGTTCCTGATCGGGATCCTGGTTTCGGTGTTGGGAGGGAGACCCGAAGAAGCGGCCGCCTTCGACCGGCTGGAGCGCCGGATCCATCTGGGCGGCGAAACAACGTAACCCGAGGAGCGGTGAGAGCCATGGCGGAAGCCAAAACCAAACCCACCGGCGCGAGCGTCCAGAAATTCCTGGCTGGGGTATCCGATCCCTCCCACCGGGAGGATTGCCAGGCCCTGCTCCGGCTCATGCGGCGCGTCACCGGATACCAGCCCCGCATGTGGGGGCCGAGCATGGTGGGGTTCGGCAGCTATCGCTACAAGTACGCCAGCGGGCGCGAGGGGGATTGGTTTCTGACGGGGTTTTCGCCGCGGAAAACCGATCTGACGCTCTACATCACGCCGGGGCTGCTCCGGTACCGGGGCCTGCTCCAGCGGCTGGGGAAGCACAAGACCGGCAAGTCCTGCCTCTACCTCAAGCGATTGGCCGATGTGGATCTCGGGGTCCTCACTGAGCTCGTCGCCACTGCCCATCGGGACATTCAGGAGATGTCGCGGCCCCGAACCTAGCCAGAGGGATCCGGCTCCCCATCCCAAGCGAATCTTCCGGCCGCGGCGTATTATCCGTATCAGGTCCGTACGCCGTACCGCGTCCCGTTCCCACCAT
>DATECI010000239.1:0-8572 GCA_035286985.1 Gemmatimonadales bacterium | reverse complement strand
GAGCCGGGGCCGGCCGGCTTCCTGACGCGACCCTCTACGTCACGCTGGAGCCCTGTGCCCAATGTGCCGGCGCGATCGTGCTGGCCAAGCTGGGGCGGGTAGTCTACTGGGCCACCGATCCCAAGGCGGGTATGGCAGGGTCGGTGGGAGAGCTGTTGCGCCATCCGGCGCTCAATCATAGGCTCGAGGTGATCGGCGGGGTCCTGGCCGAGGAATGCGGGCAACTGCTCACGGGGTTCTTTTCGAGCCGGCGCTAGTGGTCTTCTTGGTGGTCACCGAGTTATCCTCCAAGTCTGTCGTACGTCCCTGGACAGGTGTCCGAGTGGCTGAAGGAGCCGGTCTCGAAAACCGGTATACCCGCAAGGGTATCGTGGGTTCGAATCCCACCCTGTCCGTGGCTCAATCCGGTTCCGTAATCCCGCGAGGTCCTATTCCGGCGCCCTGTGGGCGCTGCCGAAGCAGTTGCTCGACGTCGCAACTCTTGTCGTAATCGTTGCCGCACCTCGCCCCAACGCCCATGGTGCGGTTCTCCTTTCTCTTTTCGGGAGGCCGACGCTCCCGCGGGCTCCGCCCGGGGGATCGGCCCCGGCGGCCCGGCGGTTGGGTCGCACGGTGCCGCGTTCGAACGATGGCGGGGGCGGGATTCCGGTTGCCGAGCCGGCCGGGGTCGGGGGAGGGTTGGGCGCAGCGATTTGACAGCGGGGCGGGCCCAATGGTACTAGTTGGCCCGGTCGCGAAGGGTTTCCCGAGCTGGAGATCCTTCGCGTTGCGTTTCCATTTGAAGGAGTCTCATGGGGTCGCTGGTCATCGTCGAATCGCCCACCAAGGCGCGCACCATCAAGGAGTTTCTGCCCCGCGGCTACCAGGTTGCCGCGTCCATGGGGCATGTCCGCGATCTCCCCGAAAAGGCCGCCGACATCCCGCCCAAGTACAAGGATCAGGACTGGGCCCGGCTCGGCGTGAACGTGGAGAAGGATTTCGAGCCGCTGTACGTCGTTCCCGCCGACAAGAAGAAGGTCGTCAAGGAGCTCAAGGAGGCGCTCAAGGGGGCGGATGAGGTCCTGCTGGCCACCGACGAGGATCGCGAGGGAGAGAGCATTTCGTGGCACCTCACCCAGGTGCTGGCGCCGAAAGTGAAAGTGCGGCGGATGGTCTTTCACGAGATTACCCGGGAGGCGATCCGCGAAGCGCTCGAATCGACCCGGCCGCTGGACGCGAAACTGGTCCGGGCCCAGGAGACCCGGCGGATCCTCGACCGCTTGTACGGCTACACCCTTTCCCCACTGCTGTGGAAGAAGATCGCGTACGGCCTGTCGGCCGGTCGGGTGCAATCGGTGGCGGTGCGCCTGCTGGTGCAGCGAGAGCGGGAGCGGCGGGCCTTTCGGGCCGCCACGTATTGGGACCTCCGGGCCCACCTGCGTCACGCCGCGCAGGATTTCGACGCCGACCTGGTGGCACTCAGCGGGGTTCGGATCGCGAGCGGGAAGGACTTCGACGAGCGCACCGGCAAACTGGCGGCCGGCAAGGAGGTGGTGCTGCTCGACGAGGCCCGAGCCGGATCGCTCCGCGACCGGCTGCTCAAGCTGGCGTGGAGGGTAGCGTCGAGCGAAGAAAAGCCGGGGATCCGACGGCCGGCGCCTCCCTTTACCACCTCGACTCTCCAGCAGGAAGCCAACCGGAAGCTGCGGCTCTCGGCACGGGAGACCATGCGGACCGCCCAGAGCCTGTACGAGCACGGCTACATCACCTACATGCGGACCGATTCGGTGGCCCTGTCGGCCCAGGCGATCAGCGCGGCCCGCGAATCGGTGGAGCGGCTCTACGGCAGGAGCTATCTGCCTCCCAAAGCCCGCCACTACAGCGCCAAACATGTCCATGTGCAGGAAGCCCACGAAGCGATCCGCCCCGCCGGCTCGCACTTCCGTACTCCCGAGGAAACCAAGCTCAGGGGCCGGGAGAAGGAGCTGTACGATCTGATCTGGAAGCGCACGGTGGCTTGCCAGATGCCCGACGCGCGGATCACCAGCCTGGTCCTCACGCTCACCGTGGCCGACGCGACCTTCCGCGCGACCGGCAAGCGAATCGATTTCCCGGGCTTCCTGCGGGCCTACGTGGAGGGCAGCGACGATCCCGAGGCGGCCCTCGAGGATCAGGAAGTCCTGCTGCCGCACCTCGAGGTCGGCGACCGGCCCGCCTGCACCGGGATCGAAGCGCTGTCCCACCAGACCCAGCCGCCGCCTCGGTTCACCGAGGCCAGCCTGGTGCGGGAGCTGGAGGCGGACGGGATCGGCCGACCCAGCACCTATGCGAGCATCATCGGTACCATCATCGAGCGGGGCTACGTGCTGAAGCAGGGCCAGGCGCTGGTGCCCACGTTTACGGCCTTCGCGGTGATTGGACTTCTGGAGCACCATTTCCCGAAGCTGGTGGACCTCAAGTTCACCGCCCGGATGGAGCAGAGCCTCGACGACATCGCCGAAGGCCATGCGGAATGGCTGCCGTACCTTCGGAACTTCTACCTTGGCAAGGAAGGACTGAGGAAGCAGGTCGAAGCCCGGGAAAAGAAGATTGATCCGGTCGAGGCGCGGACGGTCGCCGTGGACGGCTTGCCGGAGACCACCATCCGGATCGGCCGGTTCGGGCCCTACGTCGAGGTGTCCCGCAACGGAGAAACCCTGCGCGCTTCACTGCCGCGCAATGCGGCACCGGCGGATCTCACCGTGGAAGAGGTGGAGGAGCTCTTGCGCCAGAAGCTGGAAGGTCCCGACGTGCTGGGCCACCATCCGACAACCGGAGAGCCGATCCTGGTGCTGACCGGTCAATACGGCCCTTACGTGCAGCTGGGCCAGGTGACCGACGCCACTCCCAAACCCAAGCGCGCCAGTCTCCCCAAGGGGATGAAACCGGAGGAGCTCACCCTGCCGGTTGCGGTCGGCCTCCTCTCGCTGCCCCGCCTCCTGGGGGTACATCCGGACGGGAGCAAGATCTTTGCGGGGCAGGGCCGATTCGGTCCTTATATCCTGCACCAGCGGGGAAGTGATGGGGTCAAGGAGTATCGGTCGCTCCGGGGTGAGGATCACGTGCTCACGGTGACGCTCCGCCGCGCCCTGGAACTGCTGGCCCAGCCCAAACAGAGCCGCGGCCGCCGGGCCGGACCCGCACCGTTGAAGGAGCTGGGGCCGCATCCGGCCGATCAGAAGCCAGTCGCCCTTTACGAAGGACAGTACGGTCCCTACGTGAAGCACGCCTCGGTGAGCGCGTCGATTCCGAAGGGGCGCGATCCGGCCTCGATCACCCTGGACGAAGCCGTGGAGCTTCTCGCGGCCCGAAAGGGGAGGTCGAAGCCGGTACCGGCGCGACGGCCCACCAAACGGGCCCGGGCCCGCGGTTGAAGGCATGGCGCCGTGAAGCAGTGGATCGGTGATTCCTACAGCAGGGTTCCCCGCAGCAGCAACGCAGCGACCGAGAAGTAGATCACCACCCCGGCCACGTCCACCAGCGTGGCGACGAAGGGAGCGGAGGCGCTGGCCGGGTCGGCTCCTACCCGCTTGAGTACGAACGGCAGCATCGAGCCCATCATCGAGCCGAACGTCACCACGCCGAGCAGAGCGGTGCCGACGGCGATCGCGAGCAGCCCCGAATTTTCGCCGTAGTCGTACCACCCCAGCGCCTGCCAGAGGAGGACCCGGAGCACTCCGAGCGCTCCGAGGATAACCCCCAGGGCGGCGCCGGTCGGCAGCTCCCGCAGCGCGACTCGCCACCAGTCCTTGACCTCGACTTCCCGAAGCGCGAGGGCCCGAATGATCAGCGAGGTTGCCTGGGAGCCCGAGTTGCCTCCGGAGCTGATGATCAGCGGAATGAAGAGTGCCAAGACCACCGCCGCGGCGATTTCGTGCTCGAAGCGAGCCATGGCCGTGGCAGTGAGCATCTCGCCGATGAAGAGCACGGAGAGCCAGCCGACCCGCTTCTTCACCATTGCTCCGAACCCGATTTCGGGGTAGGGCACGTCGAGGGCCGCCATCCCGCCGAACTTCTGGACGTCCTCGGTTTCCTCCTGCACGATCGCGTCGATGACGTCGTCCACGGTGACGATGCCGAGGAGCTGGCGGCGGTCGTCCACGACCGGGATCGCGAGCAGATTGTACCTGCTGATCAGCCGGGAGACTTCCTCCCGGTCCACCTGGGGCCCTACGCTGAGGATGCGCCGGGAGGCCCCGACCGTGCCGACCGAGTCGGCCGGGTCGGCCATGACCAGCTCCCGGAGGCTCACCACATGGATCAGCTCCCGGGTGGCAGGGTCGGTTACGTAGATGGCGTATACGGTTTCCTTCCGGCCTCCCACCTGGCGCACGTGTGTTAGCGTCTGTTCGGCGGTCCAGTCGGCCGGCACGCTGACGTACTCGGTCGTCATGATGCCGCCGGCGGTTTCCGGCTCGTACTGGAGGAGGAACCGGAGGGCCTCGCGGGTTTCCCGGGTTAATGCGGAAAGGAGCCGGTTCCGATCGGCGGCGTCGAGCTCGCGGAACAGATCGGCCTGCTGGTCGGCCGACATGGCGTCCACCAGGTCGGCCGCATCGCGATCCGGCATCCGGGCGATGATGGCCGCGCGGTTGCCGATGAGCTCGGGCTCGTCGAAGATCTGGACCGCGAGATCGAAGGGAAGCGCGGCCATGACCTTGGCCGCCGCAACGGGGTCCAGCTCCCGCAGCGCTTCGGCGACGTCGGGGGGCTGCATGCCCTGGAGTACTGCGGCGAGCTCCACCGGATCGCCGCACAGGAGGTAGAGCAGCTCGGGAGTCGGCTTGACGGTGTCGTCGAGGCTCGGCGTCATGGGCGTCCTCCCGGCTCAGTGGGCAGCGGTCCCGGCTGGCCCCAAAGTACATCACCGCACCCGGATAGGTCACCCCTGTCGTGTTGACCGCGGTGAGCCGGGGCGAATAACTTGCCCGAGAGGACAGATGGCCGAGTGGCTTAAGGCGCACGCCTGGAGAGCGTGTATACCTCACAAGGGTATCGAGGGTTCGAATCCCTCTCTGTCCGTGAACGGCTATCGGCTATCAGCTATCAGCTATTGGGCGGCTAGGCCGTGATCGGGAACCAATGCAGCAGGCGGCGCATTGTACTGAAGAAGCCGATAGCCGATAGCCGAAGGGGCCTATGCTCATCCGCCGCTCAGCAGACATCCCGACTCGCGAGATCACCGACGAGAAGCTGTACTGGTCCCGCCGGGAATGGCTCGCGGCAGTGGGGCTCGGCACGGTGGATGTCGCCGTGGGCGGCCGGGCGGTCGGGTGGCCGGCCCAGGCTCGGGAGGAACTCAAGCCGACGCCGTACGACCTGATCACCAGCTACAACAACTTCTACGAGTTCGGCACCGGGAAGGATGATCCCGAGGCGAATGCCCATACCCTGAAGCCGCGCCCCTGGAGCGTCGCGGTGGAAGGGGAGGTCAAGCGGCCCGCGGTGTACGACCTCGACGAGTTCTTCAGGGGGATGAAGCCGGAGGAGCGGGTCTACCGGCACCGCTGCGTCGAGACCTGGTCCATGGTGGCGCCGTGGCTGGGCTATCCCCTGCGCGACGTAATCAAGCGGTTGGAACCCGGCACCAGGGCCAGGTACGTCGAGTTCGTGACCCTGCTCGATCCGGTCCAGATGCCCGGCCAGCGCCGCCGGGTCCTCGACTGGCCCTACGTCGAAGGGCTCCGGATGGATGAAGCGATGCATCCGCTCACCCTGCTCACGGTGGGGGTCTACGGCAAGCCGCTCCCCCATCAGAACGGGGCGCCGGTCCGGCTCACGGTGCCCTGGAAGTACGGTTTCAAGAGCGGGAAATCCCTCGTCAAGATCCGGTTCGTCGAGCGGCAGCCCCGCAATACCTGGAACATTTCGGCCCCCCACGAGTACGGGTTCTACGCCAACGTCAATCCGACGGTGGACCACCCGCGCTGGAGCCAGGCCCGGGAGCGCCCGCTGGGCCAGTTCTTCATGAAGCCCACCCTGCTGTTCAACGGCTACGGGGACCAGGTCGCCTCGCTCTACGCCGGGATGGACCTGCGGGCCAACTTCTGAACATCGCATGACCGAGGCCCAGCTCATCCGGCGAGCTCTGAAGCCGGCGCTGTGGATCCTGGGACTGGCGCCGCTGGGGTGGCAGATCTGGGCCTTCTTCACCGGCCATCTGGAAGCCGAGCCGGTGAAAGGGATGGAGCACTTCACCGGCCGCACTGCGCTCATCACCCTGTTCATCACGCTCTTGGTCACGCCGGTCCGGCGGCTCACCGGGTGGAATCCGGTCATCAAGGTGCGGCGCCTGATCGGACTGTTCGCCTTCTTCTACGCCGTGGTCCATTTCAGCATCTTCCTGGTCTTCGACCTGCAGTTCTCGTTCGGTGAGCTAACCCGGGAGATCGTGAAGCGGCCCTGGATCACCGTGGGGTTCACGGCATTGCTCATGCTCACCACCCTCGCCGTCACTTCGCCCCAGGCCATGGTTCGCAGGCTGGGCAAGCGCTGGCGGACCCTGCACCGGTTGATCTATGCCGCGGCCGCCCTGGGGGTGCTCCATTTTGCCTGGGCCCAGAAGAAGGACATCCGGCTCCCGGTCATCTATGCCGTGGTCCTGGCCGTAATCCTGGCGCTGCGCTGGCTTCCGGCCTCCCCCAGAAGTCCTTCGAAGCGGATGGTGGCGGAGCCCGCCCCATGATGAGGCCGGTCGATAGCCGATCCCGGTTGCGGCGGGGTGGGGCGGGGACTAGCTTCCGCGCCCGAGATGCCTTCGGTCACCCGGCTCCTCGACGGCCCCGACCTGGCCCGAGCCCTCTCGCGCATGGCCGGCGAGATTGTCGAGCGGTGCGGGGCGACCGAAGGCATCACCTTGGTGGGCATTCAGCGGCGCGGCGTGGAGCTGGCCCGCCGGCTAGCCGGGCTCATCGAAGCGGCCCACCGCACCACGATTCCTCTGGGCAAGCTCGATATCACCCTCTATCGCGACGACCTGTCCGCGATCGGCCCGCGGCCCCGGGTGGGGGAAACCGATCTGCCGGTGGAGATCGAAGGGCTGACCGTGGTCCTGGTGGATGACGTCCTCTACACCGGCCGCACCGTGCGCGCAGCCCTCGACGAGCTGGCGGACTTCGGCCGGCCCCGGCGGATCCTGCTGGCCGTCCTGGCCGACCGGGGTGGCCGCGAGCTCCCGATTCAGGCCGACGTCGTCGGGCTCAGGGTGGAAACGACCCCGGCCGATCGGGTGGACGTGGCCGTCGTCGAGCTCGACGGCCGCGATGCGGTCGAGCTGGTGCACCAGGTGGCGCCGTGAATCGGCCGGTTTCCCCTCCCGGACTTGGCAAGGACCTGGTCGGGCTGGAGTACCTCTCTGCCGATCAGATCCGGCTCCTCCTCGACACTGCAGAGCCCTTCAAGGAGGTGAGTGAGCGGGCCATCAAGAAGGTTCCCGCGCTGCGCGGGAAGACGATCGTCAACCTCTTCTTCGAGCCCTCGACCCGGACCCGGATCTCCTTCGAATTCGCCGAGAAGCGGCTCTCGGCCGACACCGTCAACGTAGCCACCAGCGTCTCCTCGGTTTCCAAGGGCGAGAACCTGGTGGACACGGCGCGCAATCTCGAGGCGATGCGGATCGACATGGTGGTGATCCGGCACCCCGCCAGCGGCGCGGCCCAGTTCCTGGCCAACCGGATTCGCTCCAACGTCATCAACGCGGGCGACGGCAAGCACGAGCACCCCACCCAGGGGCTGCTCGACTTGCTGACCCTGCGGGACCGGTTCGGGAAGATTGCGGGGCTGAAAGTGGCGATTTGCGGCGACGTGCTTCACAGCCGGGTGGCCCGGAGCAATCTCTGGGGCCTGCTCAAGCTGGGCGCGGAGGTCGCCGTATGCGGCCCGGCCACGCTGATTCCGCGGGAGCTCGCCGAACTCGGCGTCCGAATCATCCCTCGCATCGAGGAGGCCATTGCCTGGGCCGACGCCCTCAACGTGCTCCGGCTCCAGCTGGAGCGCATGGAAGGGGGTTACGTGCCTTCGCTCCGGGAATACAACCGGGTGTTCGGCGTAACCCGCGAGCGACTGGCCCGCGCCTCCAAGGACCTGGTCATCCTCCATCCCGGCCCGATCAATCGAGGGGTCGAGATCGACAGCGACGTGGTCGACGGCCCGCACAGCGTGATCCTTCCCCAGGTCACCAACGGGGTCGCGGTCCGGATGGCGGTGCTCTACCTGCTCGCAGGAGGGGGCCCCGACTGGCGGGCCATGGGCGGAGGAGAGGAGCGATGAGCGACCTGCTCATTCGCGGGGGCCGGGTCATCGATCCCTCGAGGAATACCGACGGGGTGGCCGATGTTCTGATCCGCAACGGGAAGATCGAAGCGGTGGGCCGCAACATCCCGCTCGAGCGGGGAGTGACCGCGCTCGAAGCGGCCGGCAAGGTCGTGTCACCGGGATTGATTGACCTCCACGTGCACCTCAGGGAGCCCGGATTCGAGCAGGCCGAAACGATCGCCAGCGGGGCCGCAGCGGCGGCGACCGGCGGTTTTACCGCGGTCTGTGCGATGCCGAATAC
>DATECI010000238.1:0-2868 GCA_035286985.1 Gemmatimonadales bacterium | reverse complement strand
CGAGACCGCCCAGTCTCCCGGCCCTCCCTCCGCTCGCTCCCCGGTTGATGGTTGACGGTTGACTGTCGAGGCAGTCCCAGCTCGTGTCCCCCGTCCCTCCACCGCCGCCCTCAGACTGTCTACCTCCTTCGTCACCGCGGCCAGCGTCCGGGCTGAGGCCGCCGGGTCCAAGTCCACCAGATCCCGCCGCGCATCGTGGAGCGCGAGCAACCGGTCCGCGAACGGAAGCAGCGCCGCGATCTCGCCCCGCTGTTGGTCCCGCCGGTCGAGCAGCGCCAGCTGATACTTGAGCCGGTTGTCGAGCAGGACGTAGTCCACCCTTCCCTCCTGCGACAGCTTGCCGAAATCGAGCTCGCCGAGCCGGGTGCGCCAGCCGGAATGGAACTGCCGCATCCGCCGCCGCGCCGCCGGGGAGTCGTCCGCGTCGTACCGCCGGCTGAGCGAAGCCAGATCGGCCGAGTAGCGATTGATGATTTCGACCAACTCGCTGCCGCGCTGGGCCGTGAGCGGCGGGAGCTTGGGGACCGACACCAGCGGGTCGGCCGGGGCCAGGACCGGTGAGCGGGTAGGCGGTTGGGTGGCCGCCCGTGCCGGAGCGAGAAGCAGTACCGCGAGCGCCGCGCTGAGCCGCGCCCAGCGCGGCATGAGGTTCAGGAATTCCATCGGGTCCGCCTCGAGTCTGAAAATCGGCGCCGGCCATGGGCCGGCATGGAACCGTGAGTGTATCGCCAAGCTCTGCCGCCTGCCACCTGCAGTTACGGCGCCACCGCCCGCATCAGCTGGCCGGTGAGCCAGCCCCCATACGTCCCGATCGCGTAACCGAGCACCGCCAGCAGCACGCCGACCGGCGCGAGCGCCGGATGGAAGGCCGAGGCTACCACCGGCGCCGAAGCGGCCCCACCCACGTTCGCCTGGCTCCCCACCGCGAGATAAAACGTGGGAGCCCGAATCAATCTCCCGACCAGGAGCAGCAAGGCGGCGTGCACCGCCATCCAGATGGCCCCGACCGCGAACAGCCCCGGCCGCCGCACCACGGCCGTGAGGTCCATGGTCATCCCGATCGTGGCGATGAGGAAGTAGAGCAGGAGCGATCCCATCCGGGACGCCCCCGCCCCTTCCAGCCGACGCACCCGGGTAAACGAGAGCAGGAGCCCGAACGTGGTGGTGAGGACCACCAGCCAGAAAAAGCTGCTGGTGAGACTCAGCCGCTCGAGACCCGGCGCGCTCCGCGCCAGCCCTTCGGCGAGCGGGTTAGCCAGCAGGTGGCCCAGCCCCATGCTGCCGAAGCCGATCCCCGCGATCAGCATGAGATCGGGAAGCGAAGGGATCCGGGCATGCTTCGCCTGATACGCCTCCACTCGGTGGCGCAGCTCGTCGATCGCCGTGGTATCGGCCCGGAGCCGGGCATCAAGCCGCGGGGCCACCGAGGCCAGGTAGAGCAGCACCGCCATCCACAGGTTGCCGATCAGAATGTCCACCGCGACCATGGCCGAGAACACCTGGTCGCTGACGTCGAAGACCTCTTTCATCGCGGCCTGATTCGCGCTGCCGCCGATCCAGCTCCCGGCGATCGTGGTGAGCCCCCGCCACACCGCGTCGGGTCCGGCCCCGCCGACCGTCTCGGGACTGACCAGTGACACGACCAGAACCGCGATCGGCCCGCCCAGAATGATCCCGGCGGTCCCGGTGAGGAACATCGCGAGCGCCTTGGGCCCGAGCCGGACGATCGCCGGGAAATCGATGCTGAGGGTGAGCAGCACCAGCACCGCCGGCAGCAGGTACCGCGAGGCGATGAAGTAGAGCCGCGACTGCTCTCCG
Source organism: Gemmatimonadales bacterium (assembly GCA_035286985.1). Lineage (GTDB taxonomy): Bacteria > Gemmatimonadota > Gemmatimonadetes > Gemmatimonadales > GWC2-71-9 > JABFSM01. The sequence continues at coordinate 1,050 of DATECI010000238.1, read as the reverse complement.
CTGATCAGGCCGAAGCTGTTGTAGAGCGAAGGGATGAAGTAGCAGAGCAGAATCGCTGGGACGTAGGTGTAGAACCGCTTGAAGAAGGGGCGGTCGCTCTGGACAGTGTAGAAGATGACGCCGAGGGTGGCCGCGAGGAGCCCCAGGACCACGGCGTCGTTGGTGATGAGCGGGGCGGCAGGCGGCATGGGGCAGAAACTTGCACCCCTCGTGCGGCCAATTCTAGCTTATGCCGATTCACCCTCAGGAGCAGGCCCAATGCCCAGGCTTTCCCTCGTCCGTCGTCCCTCGTACCTCGTACCTCTTGCCCTGTCCCTCGTCCCTCAGCCGTCGTCCCTGCTCTTCGCCCAACGCCCCGACGCCAAGATGAGCTTCTTCATCACCAGCCGCGGCCCCGGCAACGGAGCCACACTCGGCGGGCTTGAAGGGGCCGATCGCCACTGCACCATGCTCGCGGCTGCCGTCGGGGCGACCAATCTCACCTGGCGCGCCTACCTCAGTGCGGTTGCCGAAGCCGGCAAACCCGCGGTCAACGCCCGCGACCGGATCGGCGCCGGGCCCTGGTTCAACTATGCCGGCGTCGAGGTCGCCAAGGACGTTGCCGATCTGCACAGCGACAACAACAAACTCGGCAAGGAGACTTCGCTCACCGAGAAGGGGGAAAAGGTCAACGGCCGGGGCGATACCCCCAACATGCATGACATCCTCACCGGCTCCTCCATGGATGGCCGGGTCGTGTCCGATACCCTGGATACCACCTGCCGCAACTGGACCGCCGGCTCGGCTGACGGGGGCGCCTGGGTCGGTCATCACGACCGCCAGGGCGGGGGCCAGAACCCCACCTCGTGGAACTCGGCCCACCGGTCCCGCGGCTGCGGCCAGCCGAACCTGGTGGCCACCGGAGGGAATGGATTGTTCTATTGCTTCGGGTCGCGCTGAGAGGTCCTCGCCCCAGCGTGGCGGGCGCTGGAAGGCGGTGGCCCGGCCTGGCTCGGCGAGGGTCGATTTGGTTGAGTTGCCGGCGGCACACCACTTGCCCTGGAGCCGCTC
>DATECI010000237.1:0-2699 GCA_035286985.1 Gemmatimonadales bacterium | reverse complement strand
CCGGCATCAGGACGTCCAGGGTGATCACGTCGGGCCGCTCGGCGCGGGCCAGGGCCAGCCCCTCCTCGCCCCCGGCCGCCTCGAGCACCCGGAAGCCTTCCTTCCCCAGCATCCGGCCCAGGAGCTGGCGGGTGGCCGGATCGTCGTCGATCACCAGGACGGTAGAGACGGACAGACGGTCAGACGGACTGACGGACGGAGCGGTGTGGGCAGTTGGGGCGGCCGAGACTTCCCGGGGATCCCGGACTTCGCGCGGGAGCCGGACCGTGAACCGGGTCCCCACCCCCGGGGTGCTCTCGACCGAGATCTCCCCACCCATCATCTCGCAGAACATCTTGCTGATGGCGAGCCCGAGCCCAGTCCCCCCGTAGCGGCTGGCGGTGGCCGCCTCGGCCTGGGCAAAGGCCTGAAACAGCCGCTCGAGCTGCTCCTGGGTCATCCCGATCCCGGTGTCCTCCACCGTGAAGCGGAGGGTCGCCCCGCCGGGCTCGGGGGCGGCCCGGAGCGTGATCGTCCCCCGCTCGGTGAACTTGCTGGCGTTGGAGAGCAGGTTGAACAGCACCTGGCGGAACCGGGTCAGATCGGCCCGCATCGCCCCGAGCTCGGGGAAGGGAGCCAGCTCCAGCCGCAGGGTGTTGCCGTTCTTCTCCACCAGCGGGGCCACGGTGGCAGCCACGGTCTCGATCGCCGATCCCAGCTCGAAGGTCTCCAGGTGGAGCTCCATCTTGCCGGCCTCGATCTTCGAGAGATCGAGCACGTCGTTGATCAAGGCCAGCAGGTGCCGCCCCGCCGCCCGGATCTTCTGGAGATCGGGGGCATAGTCGGAGTGCCCCCGCTCGGTGGCCTCCTCCTCCAGCATCTCGCTGTACCCGATGATCGCGTTCAAAGGAGTCCGAAGCTCGTGACTCATGTTGGCCAAAAAACGGCTCTTGGCGGTGTTCGCTTCCTCGGAGGCTCGGCGGGCCGCGAGCAGCTCGGTCACGTCATGGTACAAGCCCATCATGCCGACGCGCTCGCCCCCGATCACAACCGGGACGGCGAGGACCTCCACGTCCACCAGGCTGCCGTCCTTGCGGCGGCGGCGGCCGAAGCCCTGGACCATCTGATCGGTGGAGGCCTGCTGGGTATAGGACACCGCCTGGGCCCGGGTTTCCGGGGTGGTGATCAGGTCGTCCAGGTGCTGGCCGACGACTTCGGCCTGGTCGTAGCCATAGAGCCGCTCGAAGGCAGGGTTGCAGGAGATGACCCGGTGGTCGAGGTCGAGCACTACGATCGCCACGGGGCTATTCCGCACCAGAACCTCGAAGAACCGGCGCTCTCTCTGGGCGGCGGCGAAGAGGTGGGCATTCTCGAGGGCGATGGCGGCCTGCTGGCCGAACAGGTTCAGGAGCCGCTGGTCGGATTCGCTGAAGCTCTTGCCAGGGTCTTCATGCCATACGTTGATCGCTCCGAGCGGGCGCCTTCCGATCAGCAGGGGGGCGACCACGGCGGCGCGGGCGTCGATTTTGGCGTACTGGTCCGATCGTCCGGTCCAGGCCTGGTAGTCAGGGATGATCAGCTGCTCTCTCGTGCGGACCACCCGCCCCATCGCACCTTCGCCGAGCCTGAGGCGAGTGCCCCGGGAGTCGGTCTTCATCCCGTGGTTGGCGGCGATGACGAGCTCGCCCCGGGCTTCCTCATAGGTGGCGAGCTCGCCTCCGACCGCGCCCAGAAGAGTGACAGCGCGGGCGAGCACCGCCTCGAGGAGGCGGGAGAGCTCGAGCTCGGCGGACAGATCGGTGATGGTGGCGAGCAGGGCCTCGCGCTCGTCGGCGCGGCGCCGCTCGGCGGCGAGGATTTGCTGCTGCTGGTCGAGCAGCCGGACCCGGGCGAGGGCGATGCCGGCGAGCTGGGCAGCGGCGGTGAGGATCTCGAAGTCCTGGGGTCCGAAGGCCTCGGGCTCCCGGCTTTCGACCACCATGACCCCGAGGACCTCCTCGTCAGCCCGGATCGGTACGTCGACTTCGGACCCGCTGGAGAGGCCGGGGACGTACTCCGGTTCCCGGCTGACATCGGCAGTGTACCGGAGCTTGCCGTCGGCGATCGGGCGGGCGCTGAGGCCGCGGCCAGGCGGCACTCTCATGTCAGCGGGGACGTCGGCCCAGCCGGCAGCCGCGGCCAGGACCCGATCGCCGGTCGCGGGGTCGAGCAGAAAGACGCCGAGGAAGTGATACCCGAGGGCTTCGTCACGGAGCCCATTCACGACGGCGCGGCAGACCTCGTTCTCGCGATGGGCCGAGGCAATGGCCGCGCTCAGCCGCAGGAGGGCGGACTGGCGGCGGGCGAGCGCGCCCTCACCCCGGGGTGGGGTTGTTGAACGTGAAGAGCGACGGGGCGTGGGGATCCTCCGGTTCAGGACCGGGCCAAAGGGTCTGCGCGGGTTCCGGAACGTACGAGACACAACGGGTCTGTCAAGCAAGCCGGTTTGCCCGTAGATTCCCGCCACTCAACCACATAACAGGCTCCGCGGCGGCCGTGTCCATCGATCTCCAGGCTGAACTGCAGACCACGCTGGGAGCGGGCTATCGGGTGACCCGAGAGCTCCCCGGGGGGGGAATGTCGCGGGTCTTCGTGGCGGAAGACGCCACGCTGGAGCGGGAGATCGTGGTGAAGCTGCTTCCCCCCGAGCTGATGGCCGGGCTCAACCTGGAGCGGTTCCG
>DATECI010000236.1:0-6912 GCA_035286985.1 Gemmatimonadales bacterium | reverse complement strand
GGATTGTTCTTCTTGCGGCGGGCGAGAATCTCCATAACCCGCTGGATTTCCTTGGTCCGGCCGATCGTGGGATCGAGCTGCCCCTCGGCCCCGAGCTGGGTCAGGTCGCGGCAGAAGTGGTCCAGCGCCGGGGTCTTCGATTTCTTCTCCGACTTGGGCGCCGCGGCCGGCGGGGTGGGGGCGGCCGAGCTGGACTGGGTCTGGGACATGTCGCTCCCCAGGAGCCGCAGGGTTTCCGCGCGGGATTGCTCCAGCGTGACCCCGGCGTCGCTCAGCACCTGGGCCGCGATCCCCTTCTCTTCCCGCAGGAGCCCGAGCAGGAGGTGCTCGGTGCCTACGTAGGAGTGGTTGAGTTCACGGGCCTCGGTCATGGCCAGCTCGAGCACCTTCTTGGCCCGCGACGTATAGGGGAGGTCCGGTCCGGGCTGAGCTGCCGCTTTCCCCTTCTTGACCGTCTCTTCGATCTTCTGCTGAATGTCGTCGAGATCGACGTTCAGGTTGGTGAGCACCGCCGCGGCCACCCCTTCGCCCTCCCGAATCAGGCCCAGCAGGATGTGCTCGGTCCCGACGTACTCGTGGTGCAGCCGGGCGGCCTCCTCCCGGGCCATCTGGAGGACTTTCCGAACTCGATCCGTGAAGTTGTAGCCGTTCATCGCATCCCTCTAGTTTTCGGCCGATCCGGCCGATCCGGCCGACCGGCCCAGGCGGCCAATCTCCTCTTCCAGCACCCGCCGCACCAGCGCGGCCCGCTCCAGCGGAAGCTCATCCTCCGCCAGGACCCTGCCCCGGGCGACCGCGAGATGCGCGGGCTGGGTGAACACGAGCAGCTGGTTCAGGGTGTACATCCCGACGTTCGGAATGAGCTTCAGCCCCACTCCGAGCCGGACCCCGCTCAGCAGGTTCATCGTCTCCTCGAAGGACAGCGTCCGCGCGTAACGCAACAGCCCGTACGCTCGCCACACCTTGTCTTCCAGGATCGCGGTCGCGTCGCGGAGCAGAATCTGCCGGGCCCGCTCCTCGTGTTCCATGACCCGCCGCACCAGCTTGCCGAGCTGATCCAGCAGCTCGGCTTCCGACTTCCCCAGCGTGGTCTGATTCGACAACTGGAACAGGTTGCCGACCACCTCGCTTCCTTCGCCGTACAACCCTCGAAAGGTCAGGCCGACCTGGGTCAGTCCCTGGAGAATTTTGTTGATTTCCTTCGTGAGCACGAGCCCGGGAAGATGAACCAGCACCGAGGCTCGGAGCCCGGTTCCGACGTTGGTCGGACAACTCGTAAGGTAACCGAACTCCGGGTGGAATGCATACGCGAGACGCTCTCCCAACTCCTGATCCAGGGCCGAAATGAGGTCCCAGGCCGCATCGAGCGCGCACCCGGACCGGAGTCCCTGCAGCCGGAGGTGATCCTCTTCGTTGACCATGACGCTGGCCTGGTCCTGAACCAGCAATCCGCCCCCCGGGCGGACCCGGACCCCGCTCTCCAGGGCGGCCAGCTCCCGGCTCACCAGATGGCGCTCGAGCAACAACTGCCGATCGAGCACCTCCAGGTGGTCGAGCCGGAACCGGACCGCTCGCCCCAGGCTCCTGGTTCCCGCCGCGGCCTGCTCTATTTCGGCCAGAATCGCCTCCCGCTCCTCGGGCTCGGTACGGGTGGTGAAGTGATGGTGACGCAGATTCCGAGCGAGCCGGATCCGGGTGGAAACCACCAGGTGGCTTCCCGGGCCACTCGCCTCCAGCCAGGACATCCCGCCGTCGGGAAGGAGCGACAGATCGATCATTCCTGTTCCCGGAGGAGGTCGCGAAGCTCGGCAGCCCGCTCGAATTGCTCGGATTCGATGGCCCGGCGCAGCTCGTCCCGAAGCTCCCGTGCCTTCGCGGGCGAAGCAGGCACTGGAGCGGCACCGGCCTCAGGACCGGCGCCTTCATAGCGCATACCGGTGTGATGCGTGGACCCGTGGAGCCGTCGCAGCAATTCCCGCAGAGGCACGGCGAAGGTTCGGTAGCACTCGCTGCAGCCCACCCGGCCGGTCTCCCGAAAATCCTGCAGGGTGGCGCCGCAGCTGTCGCAGCGCCCGGTGAGGGCACTGGTCAGCGTCGCGTCGGGATCGAGATTCTCTCCCAGGGCGGCGAGGAATCCTCCCAGAGGCGTATCGGCCAGCTCGAGGCCGGTTTCGATCCCTTTTGCCTTGGCGCACTGGGCGCAGAGGCTACCGGTCCGCACCTCGCCCTCCTCGATCTGGGTCAGGCTGACGACCCCTTCCCGCTCGCCGCAATTGCTGCACTTCATCGCGCCACCATCTCCAGCAGCACTCCTTCGTGCAGGGTCAGGATCCGATCGGCCAGGCCGGCCAGGGCCCGATTGTGCGTCACCACGACGACTGCGATCTGGAAATCCCGGGCCAGACCGGCAAACAGGGCGTGGAGCTGAGCGGCATTCCGCTCGTCCAAGTTGCCCGACGGTTCGTCCGCCAGAATGAGGGCCGGGCCCGCCGCCAGGGCGCGGGCCACCGCGGTGCGTTGCTGCTCTCCCCCCGAAAGCTGGGCCGGCAGATGACTGAGCCGGCCGCCCAGCCCCACCGACTCAAGCAGCTCCCGGGCGCGGCTGCGGGCTGCGGCGGGCGCCGTGCCCCCGATGAGCAGGGGCAGCGCCACGTTCTCCAGCGCGGTAAAGTCCCGGAGCAGGTGATGAAACTGAAAAACGAATCCCATTCTACCATTCCGCAGAGCCGCAAGGGCCTCCGGGCTAAGCCCCTCGTAGTCGAGCCCGTCCAATTTCACCCTTCCCGCGGTGGGCCGGTCGAGCGCCCCCAGCAAATGGAGCAGGGTGCTCTTGCCCGACCCGCTCTCCCCGGTGACGGCCACGAACTCCCCCGTTTCCACAGCCAGGTCCACGCCCCGCAGCACCTCGATCGTGCCGCCGTCGCCGCCCCGGTAGTTCTTGCGGAGCTCCCGCGCTTCAATGACCGGGTCGCTCATTCGTGCCGGATCGCCTCGACCGGGGTGAGCCGGGCAGCGGCCCGGGAGGGGTGGAGCGTGGCGACCACGGCAACCCCGAAGCTGAAGAGGACCACCCCGATCGTATCGAGCAGCTCGAGGTGGACCGGGAGCCGGTCGATGAAGTACACCGCGGGATCGATCCGGATCAGCCCCGATCGGTCGATCACGTAGGACAGGACCAGCCCTCCGAGGAGGCCCGCGGTCGTACCGACAGCCCCGATGATCGCGCCCTGGGTCAGAAACACCCGTCCGATGCCGGCGGGGGTGAGACCCATGGCCTGGAGGATCCCGATCTCCTTGGTCTTTTCGGCCACCGCCATCGTCAACGTCCCGATGATGTTGAATGCCGCCACTACCATGATGAAACAGATGATGAGCCCCATGGCCCGCTTCTCGAGCTGAAGCGCGCTGAACAGACTCTGGTTCTGGCTTTGCCAATCGAAGGACCGGAACGGATACCCGAGTTGCTGCTGGAGGCTGTCGCCCACCTGGGGCGCCTTCCAGGGATCCAGCAGCCGGATCTGAATCCCGGTCACTGCGTCCCCCAGCCCGGCGAATCGCTGCGCGGTGGCCAGTTCCATCACTGCGAACCCGTCGTCGTACTGATACATCCCGGTCTCGAAGATCCCGGTGACCTCGAACTGCCAGAGCTGGGGCACCGGCCGGCCCAGCACTGGACTCACTTTCGCCTTGGCCGCGGTGGGGGGCACCAGGTCCACGACATCGCCCAGGTACACCGAGAGCCGGGCCGCCAGCCGGTACCCGAGCACGATGCCGCCTTGTACACTGTCGGACCGGGCCTGAAAGCGGAGATCGCCCTGGGTCACGTATTGCTCGAGCGAGGTCACCGCCTCGGCTCCCGCCTCGGGCGCGTGGCCCACCACGTCCACCGCGGCGGGATAGTTGGCCGGGTTGAGAATGAGCGACTTGGTGAGCACCTCGGGCGCCGCGGCCACGACCCGGGGATCCCGTCGGACCGCCTCCAGCGCCTCGCGCCAGTTATCCATCTTGAGCGAGGCCCCGTACGTCAGGATCCGGAGGTGCGGGTTCGCCACCAGGATTCGGTCCCGCAGATCGTCGCGCAGCCCGTTCATCACGCCGAGGACGACGATGAGCGCGGTGACGCCGATCGCTACTCCTCCCACCGCGATCATGGTGGTGAGCGAGGCAAACCGGGATTTCTTCCGGCCCCGGAGATAGCGGAGCGCGATGGCGCGTTCGAGACGGGAGGGGAGCATAGCCATCCGCTAGAGCCCCGTTTCGGGCCGCATGACCGGAAACAGGATCACGTCCCGAATGGACGGCTGCCCGGTGATCAGCATCACCAATCGGTCCACTCCGATGCCGACCCCGCCGGTGGGCGGCATGCCGTATTCCAGAGCCCGCAGAAAATCGGCATCCAAGACCTGGGCCTCCTCATCGCCGGCGGCGCGTTGCCGGGCCTGGTCCGCGAACCGGACCCGCTGGTCGTCCGGGTCGTTGAGCTCGCTGAAGGCGTTCGCGATCTCGGTGCCATTCACGTAGAGCTCGAACCGCTCCGCCAGCTCCTCGTCTTCCCGATGCTTCCGTGCCAGCGGGGAGAGTGCGAGGGGATGATCCATCACGAAGGTCGGCTGGACCAGATGACGCTCGACGACCTGCTTGAAGACTTCGTCGAGCAGCTTGGGGCGGCTCATTCCGGCCGCGTCCTCCCGGGACAGGCCGGACCCGACCAGCAGGTCGCGCAGTTCGGGATCGGCTGCCGCCCGGGGGTCCAGGCCGGAGCGCTCCCGGATGGCCTCCCGGAAACCGATCCGGGCGAACGGCGGGGTGAAGTCGATTGCGGCGCTCCCCACCGTAACCCCCGGCCCGCCGGTGCAGTGCTGCACCACCCCGGCGATCATCGCCTCGGTGAGCTCCAGAATGTCGGAATAGTCGGCGTAGGCCTGGTAGGCCTCCAGCATCGTGAATTCCGGGTTATGCTGGCGGTCCATGCCCTCGTTCCGGAAATCGTGCCCGATCTCGTACACCTTCTCGAAGCCGCCGACGATGAGGCGCTTGAGATAGAGCTCGTCGGCGATCCGGAGGTACAGCGGGAGATCCAGCGCGTTATGATGGGTAACGAAGGGCCGGGCCGACGCTCCCCCGTACTGGGGCTGGAGCACCGGGGTCTCGACCTCCAGAAAGTCCCGCTCGTCGAGGAACCGGCGGAGAAACCGGATCGCCTCGGCCCGGGCCTCGAAGACTTTCCGCACCTCGGGGTGGACCGCCAGATCGGCATAGCGTTGCCGGTACCGGATTTCCGGGTCGGTGAGCCCGCTGTAACTGGTGACGCCTTCCTCGGTCTGGCGGATCTTGCCCCGGGGCAGCGGCCGGAGGCTCTTGGCCAGCACCTGGAGCACCAGGGCGCGCACCGTGATCTCGCCGGTCCGGGTGCGAAACAGGGTCCCCGTGACGCCCACGATATCGTCGAGGTCGAGACGCAGGGCGGTGGCCCAGCCCGCCCCGAGGGCGTCCTCCCGGAAATACAGCTGGATCCGGCCCGAATGGTCCTCCAGGTGGGCGAACATCGCCTTGCCCTGGGAGCGAATCGCGGCCAGCCGCCCCGCCACGGCCACCATGGGTCCCTGGTCCCCCTTGGCGTCCTGATAGAGCGCCCCGGCGTCGGCGGCCAGATGGGTCCGGTCGTAGCGGTAGGCATAGGCCGCTATGCCCGCGGTCTCCAGGGCGGCGCGATTGGCCCGCCGGGCCTCCTCGACGAAGCTCCGTTCCGGCTTCACCTGGCCCTCGCTCCCACCCCCCGCTTGAGCCACGCCTGGATGAAGGGGTCGATGTCCCCGTCCATAACCCGCTGGACATCGGTCAGCTTGAGATCGGTCCGATGGTCGTTGACCATCGTGTAGGGCTGGAAGACATAGGAGCGGATCTGGTTCCCCCAGGAAATGTCGGCCTTGGTGGCTTCCACCGCGGCCCGGGCCGCTTCCTGCTCCTCCAGCTTCCGCTTGTACAGCGCGGCTCGCAGCATCTTGAGCGCCGTGGCCCGGTTTTTCCCCTGACTCCGCTCCTGCTGGCAGGACACTACGATCCCGGTGGGCCCATGGGTGAGCCGCACTGCCGAGGACGTCTTGTTGACATGCTGCCCCCCCGCTCCCGAGGCCCGGAACACGTCCATCTTGATGTCCTCGTCCCGCAGGTCTACCTCGATGGTCTCATCGATGTCGGGATAGACAAAGACCGAGGCGAAGCTGGTATGCCGCCGCGACTGGGAATCGTAAGGCGAGATCCGTACCAGCCGGTGCACCCCCTTTTCCGCCTTCAGGAATCCGTAAGCGTAGTCCCCCTTGATCTCCAGCGAGGCCGACTTGATCCCCGCTTCCTCGCCGGGCTGAAGATCGAGGACCGTCACCTGATAGCCGCGCCGCTCCGCCCACCGTCGGTACATGCGCGACAGCAGCTCGGCCCAGTCCTGGGACTCGGTTCCTCCAGCCCCCGGAGTAATGGTCAGGATCGCGCCCCCCGGGTCATCCGGCTCGCGGAGCAGGGTCTTGAGCTCGAACGCCTCGAGAGCCCGGCTCACGCTCTCGACCTCGGCCTGGAGCTCGGTGGCCAGCGCTTCGTCGGGCTCGACGGCCAGCAACTCGCCCATCCCGCGGGCGTCGGCCACCCGGGACAGAATGCTCTCGGCCGGTACCAGCCAGCCCCTGAGGGCTTTGATCTCGTGGACCACGGCCCGGGCCCGGTCGGGTTCGTTCCAGAACCCAGGCTCGGCCTGCAGGGTCTCCAGCTCCTTCAACCGCTGCTCCTTGGCCGCCAGGTCAAAGAAAGTCCCGCAGCTCGTGCGCGCGTTGATCCAGTTCGTTCAGTCGTTCTTCCAGCGTCGCCATGGGTTCCTCGGTGTGGTAGTGTGGCGGAACGGCGCTGCGGCGGAGCGGCGGG
>DATECI010000235.1:0-5339 GCA_035286985.1 Gemmatimonadales bacterium | reverse complement strand
TCTCCCGGGCAGCGATCAGGACGTCCTGGAGGAGCAGATCCTCAAGGGGTCGTGCGCTTTCGTTTACGCCTGGGACGGCCACGGCTACCGGTTCGTGACCGACGTCATGTGGCGAAGCGCGCTCGGCATGCCGGTCGGCATCATGGGAAGCGGGGCGACGGCCTATGCGCCTGCCGCTGCATCCCGGGAATACCTCCGAATTCCTGGCTCCCGCCTCGTCCCCCGCGACGGCCGCTACACCCTGCAATTCACCGAGGAGTTGTGGGAGACCGCTTACCTCGACGAAGCAAAGCTCCTGGTGGTCGACCACCCCGATTCCGTCGAGGTCTTCGTCAACGAGCGCTTCGTGCCGCCCCCCCCCTCCCCCGGACCGGAAGACTCCCTTCGCCTCTATCAGGTGGTCCGGCGGCAGCCACCGAGATCGGCGCTTGATGCGGAGGGCACCGATCTGCTCCACGCGCTCCGGACCCAAGACGATGTCTATGTCTCCAACCTGACCCCCGGGCGGTATCAGGGCCTGACCGAGCCGCGCGATCTGCTCCTCGATCTCGGACCTCTGGCGGGAGGCGGCCGAACCCTGCTCTTCCTGAACGGCTGGATTTTCCCGACTGATGCGAGCATCAATGTCGCGCTTTCGCAGGCCCGTGTTGCTCCTGTTCCGATCGTGCCACCCTTCCTCCAAGTAAGGGACGCCCGGGGCCGGTGGCAGACCGTGATCTCCGATCTCGGATTTCCGTCGGGAAAGAACAAGACCGTGATCGCCGACCTGACCGGGAAGTTCCCGACCAGCGATCGTCAGGTGCGCATCCGGACCAATCTGCACATTTACTGGGACCAGGTCAGCGTCGCCACCCTGGCTCCCGGGTCACCGGTCACCATCACCACGGTACCGCCCATTGCGGCGGACCTCCACGACCGGGGCTTTTCGAAGACCTTCCGGAAAGGCGGACGATACGGCCCGCACTGGTTTGATTACGACAGCGTGTCAACCGAGGAGCGTTGGCGGGCGATCGACGGTGGGTTCACCCGCTTCGGCGACGTGCTGCCGCTGCTCGGGGAGTCGGACGACCGGTACATCATCATGGGGCCCGGAGACGAGACAACGGTTGAGTTCGACGCCTCCGCCGCGCCGGCGCTCCCTCGAGGGTGGACTCGGGACTTTCTGATCTACACGGTTGGGTGGATCAAGGATGCCGACCTGAACACCGCTCAGGGGGCGACAGTCGAGCCGCTCCCCTTCCACGGCATGACCCGATATCCCTATGACGGTGCGGAGGCCTATCCGGCAGACTCGGCGCATCAGCGCTATCTCACCACCTACAACACCCGACGGACGACATCCAGGTTGGCCGGGCGCGAGGTCCGGAAGGCGGCCGGTCGCTAGGCCCGAAGGGAAGTTCCCGACCTACCGGCAGGTCCCGCAGCTCAGCGCCGGCTCGGGCCGCCCGCTGGCATTCATTCGTCGAATGCGCGCCAGCCGCTCGGAACCACACGCCGGACAATCCCGAAACCGGCTCACATCCCAGAGATCGGCGATAACGACACCTCTCTGACCACGAAGGCTCGCCCGCAGGGCGTCTTCGAGTTGGGCGAGGGTCGGGGGATGGAAGTGCCCCTTCGCGGCGAGGCGCTCCAGCTCACCATTGCCCCCACGAACCGGGATCAGGGAGACGATGGAGGCTCCTCGATTCAGCGCGTACTCCACCGACCGCACCGCCCAGGAGACCGCTTCGGCCGGCGGCACGAAGGGGGTCCCCACCAGGACAAAAACCCGAAGGTCGAGATTCGCCTGCCGGAGGAACAGCGCGGCCCGATCGAAGTCCCCCAGGGTCATCTTCTTGTTGAGCCTTGGCAGAGCCCCCGGATGGATCGTTTCCAATCCAACCGCCACTTCCAAGCGGCCCGCCAGGCGATTGGCAAAGTCCCGGCAGCGAGGGCCGACCAGTCGGGCATGGCACTCTACGGTGACGCCCTGGAATGGGGCAAGCAGCTCGGCCAGCGCTCTCCAGTCCTGCAGCGGCACGGCCCGGGGATCGAAGAAGCTGCTCCCGTTGTAGAGCTTGACCCGGCGCACCACGTGTCCGAGGCGCCGCGCCTGGGAAAGCGCCGAACCCAGTTGCCACGGCAGCGCCCCAACCGGGGTTGGGATATCGAGCGTGTTACGCCAGAGATCACAGAAGGAGCAGGTGAACGGACATTCACTCCCGGCGAGAAAGACTGTCAGCACCGGTTCCCGTCTTCCCGGCCGGGACTCTTCCTCCAGCAGGACGCCGAGCGGCTTGAACGGATCAACTCGGGCCTTGGGGGGGCGGAGGGACCGGATTCTCCGGTCTTCGGTGGAGGGGTCCAGACTCATGCTGCGTAGTGCCGGAGAAAATGGCTGCGGTAGAGGTCTTCGTCGCCCGAGAAGAGCCGGTTTCCGACGTCCGGCGCGACCGTCCCCACCTGGAACCGCCGCTTCGGAAACACCGGAAGATCGAAACCGGTGACCGCCTTGATCCCCTCGCGCACCACCTCGCCCTTCAGGGCATAGAGCCTCTCGGTGGAGCCCTGGGTCAGCTGCGCGAACGGGATCGCCTCGGCCACCGCGATGACGGCGGGGCGGGTGTAGGGGCTGAACCCCGAGAAGCCCAGCCGCTGGGCACTGGCATAGGTCCGGACGCAACCGCGACTGTAGCCGCCGCTGTAGACCAGGGAATGCTTGATCGACTCGACCCCCCACCCCTCCTGGTACAGCATCCGGTTGTTCACGACGCTCCGGATCGTCAGCTCGGGGTTTTCCTCGATCGGATAGTCCTTGAGGTTCTCGTCTCCCCCGTCTCCATCGACCAGGAGGCGCCACGCGGGGTAGCGCTCCCGAATAGCCCGCAACAGGGCCAGGTTGACGGCGGCGCACTCGACATCGAGTGGTTTGTAATCCTCGATCACCTCGACCGCTTCGAGCGGGTTAACAGCCGAGGAAGAGACTTCGATGATCTCGCCAAGCATCGGGAGCTCCACCCGGCGAAGAAACTCCAGCGCTTGCCGGGCGTCGTTTCCCAGGCCGTCAACCGAAAGGGTGAACGCCTTGAGGCGGGCCGGGCTCTGGCCCGAATCGAGCAGCAACCGGTAAAGGCAGAGCAGCACGGCTCCGCTATCCACCCCTCCCGAGAAGGGCACCCCGATCGGCGCCCGCGGGGCCTGGAGGCGGAGCCAGTGCCGCAGCTCCTCATTGAGGGCCCCGACATAGCGCAATCCGATGATCGCCGGATCGGGCGGGAGGACCGCCCGGGGCGGGGTGAAGAACCGCAGGTAGCTCGGATTCGGATCGGGGCACCCCACCAGCTGGAGCGTGGTGATATGGTGCGCCGGCACCATCCTGGTGTAGGAGGGGTGAAACTGGTCGCCCCACCCATGCTGCTCGAGTGCCCGGCGGATCTCATCGATCCGTTCCGCCACAACCAGTACCGGGCCGTCAACGTCCTTGGCCAGAAAGTACCGGAGCGGGCGGTCCAGGCTTCGCGCCAGACACACCCGTTCGCCGTCTCGGGCCACGAGGGCGAACGATCCCGCGATTTCGAGTACCCGCTCCGGGTCGGCGGCGAGCAACCGCTGCCGAGCCTCGGCCAGGTTCATCGTCCACAGGCGTTGCCGGCTCTCCTCGACCAAATCAATGATGCGGGCAATCGGGTATTTCACGACATGTCCTCCGTGGCGGGCGGATCAGGGGTCTTGCCGGCGTCCCTTCCCGACCAAACTGTCCAGCGCCCGATAACGCGCCGTCATTTCCCGGGCCAGATCATTGGGTTTGAGTCCGCCGAGATGGTCCCCCAGGCGGCGAAGCGCTCCGCAGCGCTCGGGGCCGGAGCGGGTAGAGGTTCCCGGGCCCTTGGTGTCGCCTTCGCTCGACGCTCCCTCGGGGAGAACCGCCTTTGGCGGCAGCGACGCGGCGACGGCACGGGCAAACGCTTTCGCTGCGAGGTCGGGAGCGCCGGTTTTCCAGGCGAGGTAGCCGTGATAGAAATGCGCCGCGGCACTGGCGGCGTTGGCGCCGACCACCGCATCGAGATAGTTCCCCGCCGCCGCGAAGTCGCCCCGCATGAGCGCGGCTTCGCCGAGCTGGAGCAGGGGTCCGGTTTCCTCCTTGTTGATCTCATGAGCGATACGGAACTCCGCTTCGGCCCGGACCGGATCGAACCGAGCACCCGCTTCGAGACAGAGGTACAGGCTGCCGAGCCGCGAGTGGGCCCGCGCGCTTGTCCGGTTCTGCTCGACCAGGCGGCGCCAGGCCTGCTCCGCGGCGGCGAACTCGCCCAGGGCGAAGCGGGTATTCCCCAGGTAGTACAGGGCATCTTCGTGGGCCGGATTGAGCTCCAGCGCTCCCCCATAGGCAGCGGCGGCCGCCTCCGTCTTTCCAGCGATCCGAAGCGCGGTCGCAGCCCGGTACCGGCTCCAGAACTCCGTGATCCGCTCCCGGTCTACCGTCCCGACGGGAGGATCGGGCCCGGCCAGGGGTGGGCCGGCCGGCGATTGGCCTTCGACCACCACAAGCCGCTGGTCCGCAGACACCGCCAGCCGCACCTGACGCGCTCCGCTGGGCCAGATGACTTCGAGCGAGTCCACCCGAGTCGACTCCCCGAGGCCGAAGCTTTCGATCAGGCTGTTCTGGGAGAGATAGGAGGCCTGGGCCCCGACCTGGCGCACCTGGACCCTCCCGCCGGCCACGACGCGAACCTGGGCACCGATGCCCTGCCGGTTGCTCCTGGTTCCCCGTACTTCCACCTGAAGCCAGTGGGCCCGATTGCCCCCGTCATTCCGCAGCAGGATGCCGGGCCCGCCATGGTTCACGATGAAGGCGTCCACGTCGCCGTCGTTGTCGTAGTCGGCGAAGGCTGCGCCGCGACCGACGTGGGTCTCCTGGAAGTGGGCGCCGCCCACCGCAGACACGTCGTAGAACCCCTCCCGGGCTCCCCGGTTCCAGAACAACTGATCCCGCATGGGGACCATCTGGGTCGGGTCGCTTCGCTCCTGCAGGGTGCTGCCGTTGACCGCGAGGAGGTCCAGCTTGCCGTCGTTGTCATAGTCGATGAAGGAAGTGCCCCAGCCCACGAAGTCGAGCGAGATCTGTCCCAGGCCGTAGCGGTCGGCTTCGTCCATGAAGGTGAGCCGAGGAGCGGGTCCCCCCGGATTCGCCGCCTTGAGCTCGTTCAGCTTGTTGGTGTAGAGGGCGTTTTCCTGGGCGATCCAGTGGGTCAGAAACAGGTCCTGATCGCCGTCGCCATCCCAGTCCCCGACCGCGATGCCCATGGAGGAGCGATAGTCGGCAACCCGGGCGGAGTGACTGATGTTGGCAAATTTTC
>DATECI010000234.1:0-5639 GCA_035286985.1 Gemmatimonadales bacterium | reverse complement strand
CGCCAGCTCGAGCGGGGCCGGCTGGATCGAGAGGTGGTGGCCCGTCAGGAGCGGCTCTTCCGCCGGATGCTCGATGCGGGTCGAACTCTCCAGGGACACGAAGAGGACGAGCAGAAGGAGCGCCAAAGCGAAACCGCCCGGCCAGGAGCGATCCAGTTGCCCCCGGCCCTCCAAGACCGGCTGCGCCGTGACGTTATCCGGCTGCCGAGCTGGGACGAGCTTCAGCGCCTGTCTCCGGACGAGCGGCGCCTGGTGACCGATTATTTCCGGCGTCTCACGGCGGGAGTGCCGTGACGGACGGTCGGGCGGTCCAGCGGTCAGGCGGTCGGTTGAAACCGCCCCTGGTGTTTGCGTTACTGACGCTCGCTCCCTCCCCGCTCGTGGCCCAGGATCCCGCCCAGCGCGCGCTCGATCTCGAGCGCCGGGGGGATCCGGCGGGGGCCGCCGCGCTCTGGCGCAGCGTCCTGGCGGAACGGCCGACCGACCTCTCCGCCCTGGTCGGGCTGGAGCGAGTTCTCGCGCCGCTCGGCCGGCTTCCCGAGATGACCGACGCGGTACGCACCGCCTCGGCCCGGGATCCTTCCGCCGGCGTGTTAGGAATCGCCATCCGGGTCTGGACCGCAGCCCGGCAGCCGGACAGCGCCCGCGCCATTGTGCTCCGCTGGGCTACCGCGGAGCCCGCGAGCGAGCTTCCCTACCAGGAGTGGGGGCTCGCCGCCTACGGGATGCGCGATTTCCCCACCGCCCGCGCCGCCTATCTGCTTGGCCGGGAGCGATTGGGCCGCTCCGGCGCGCTCGCGGCCGAGCTCGGGCAGCTCGGCCTCCTCTCGGGGGACTATGCCTCCGCGGCCCGGGAATGGACCCGCGCGATGGCAGACAACGCCGGCTCCCGCCCCGCGGCGATCGGTCTTCTGAGTCAGACCCCCGCGGCCTCCCGCGGGACCCTCCTCGCCGAGTTGGCTAAAGGCGGCCCGCTGGGTGAGCGGCTTGCCGCCGGGCTCGAGGTTCGCTGGGGGGAGCCGCTCGCCGCCGTGCGGCGCCTCGAGGGGACCCCCGACGCGCTAGCGGACCTGCTGTCCGATCTGGGCCGGGCACCGCCGCAACCGGAAACTGCGCTGGCCCGGGCCAGGGTCCTCGAGCTCCTCGCCAGCGGAGCCCCGCTTCCCGACCGGGCCCGCCTCCGCTTCGATGCAGCCCAGGCCTATGCGGAAGCGGGTGACCAGACGTCGACCCGCAGGATTCTCGCCTTGCTCGCGCGGGACTCCACCTCGGGCTCCTTCCCCACGCTGGCGGCGGCTTCGGCCATGCTCGGGGTCCTGGTCGAGGAGGGCGGGCTCGAGGAAGCGGACCGCCGCTACCGGGCCCTGCTGCCCCAGTTGGCCCAGGAGGATCGCGAGCGGCTGGCGCTCCGGCTGGCTCAGGGGTGGCTGCGGCAGGGACGGCTGGGCCGGGCCGATACCCTCCTCGCCGCAGACAGCTCGGTGGAGGCCCTGGCGGTCCGGGGGAAGATCGCGCTTTACCGGGGTGATCTGGCCGCTGCGCGCGCCCTGCTCCGCGAAGCGGGACCGTTTACCGGGGACCGGGCCAGCGCCACCCATCGGATCGGCGTGTTAGGATTGCTTCAGGTCGTGGATCCCGACTCGCTTCCGGCCCTGGGCGGCGCGCTTTTCGCGCTCGAGCGCCGGGACAGCGCGGCTGCGGCTCGGGAGCTGGAGCGGGTGGCCCTCAGCCTTCCCCCGGACCGGGGCGGTGCCGAGCTCCTTCTCCTCGCGGGTCAGGTGCAGCAGGGATTGGGTCGTACCGCAGATGCCGAGCGGCTCTACCGGGCCGCTATTGCCCAGGGAGTCCCGGCGGGCTCGGCGGCGGCGGAATTCGCCCTGGCGGATCTGCTCCTTAAGTCCGGGAAGAAGGAACCGGCGATCGCCGCGCTCGAGCATCTCCTGCTCACCTGGCCCACCAGCGCGGTCGTCCCGCAGGCCCGGCGGCTGCTCGACGTCGCCCGCGGCGCGGTACCCTCTTCATGAAGCGGCGGGAGTTCGTCGGCTCGCTGATGGGGGGCTGGACGGGGGGGCGGCTTGGCCTCGGCCACCTGACCGCCGTCCGGTCGGCTCCAAGCCGGGCCGGGTGGTTCCTGGTGCCCATGGACGACACCCAATCCGATCACCTGAAGGCCTACGGGCTCACCTTCCGGGTTCTCGAACGGGGCGGCCGGGCTGAATGGTTCCTTAATTACCGGTACGGCTCCTTCCTGCTCCCCGCCGACCCGGCGGTCCAGCGCGACGCCACCCTGGCCGGGGTCTCGGTGGTGCCGGTTGACGAAGGGCAGGTCGCCACGATCCGGGCCGAGATCACCCAGGGGAACATGGAGGCGGTGCCGCTCGAGAAAGCCCCCAAGGTCGCCGTCTATGCCCCGCCCAACGCGGCACCGTGGGACGATGCCGTGACTATGGCGCTCCAGTACGCCGGGATCGCCTTCGACAAGATCTGGGATGCGGAGGTCATGGGCGAGCGGCTCAGGACCTATGACTGGCTGCATCTCCACCACGAGGACTTCACCGGCCAGTACTCGAAATTCTATCTCACCTACGCGGGTGCTCCCTGGCTCCAGGAGATGGTGGACCGCAACCAGCGGATGGCCCGAGAGCTCGGGTTCCCCAATGTGCCGGCGGCCAAGAAGGCGGTGGCTCGCAGCATCGCCGGCTTCGTGGAACGGGGTGGCTTTCTCTTCGCGATGTGCACGGCTACCGAAACCCTCGATCTGGCCCTGGCGAGTGACGGGGTGGACATCGCGGCCACCTTTGCGGACGGCACCCCGATGGATCCCAGCGCAGCCGACAAGCTGCGCTGGGAAAAGGCGCTCGCCTTTCAAGGGGCCCGGCTCGAGCTCTCCCCAGCCATCGCGGTGTATTCCGAGATCGACGGGCACCAGGTGAATGCCGCGGATCGGCGGCAACCGCTGGGGGCGTTTTCGCTCTTCAACTTCAGCGCGAAGATCGACCCGGTTCCGACCATGCTGGTGCAATGCCACCGCCAGGTCATTCCCGATTTCTACGGTCTCTCCACCTCGTTCTCCCGGGCGACCCTCAAGCCCGGGGTTACCGTGCTCGCCGATGAGCCGGGTGCTCCCTGGGTCAAGTACATCCACGGCGAGCGGGGCCAGGGCACCTGGACCTTTTTGGGAGGCCACGACCCCGAAGATCCCCAGCACCAGGTGGGGGATGCGCCGACCGATCTGTCGACCAAGCCCCACTCACCGGGCTATCGCCTGATTCTCAACAACGTGCTGTTTCCCGCGGCGAAAAAGAAAGAGCTGAAGACGTAGGCTACCGGCTATCGGCTATCGGCTATCGGCTATGCCAGGGAAGGTCATCGTCATAACCGGCGCGAGCAGCGGCATCGGGGCTGCGCTGGCCGAGCTGGTCGCCGGCCAGGGCGCGACTTTGGTGCTGGTGGCTCGGCGCGACGCGGCGCTCCTGGCGGTGGCGACACGCTGCGGGGATGCCGCCTATCCGATCGTCGCCGACATGACTCTCCGGGACGACGTCCGCCGAGTGGTTCGCGAGACCCTGGCGCGCTTCGGCCGGATTGACGTCTGGGTGAACAACGTGGGGCGGGGCATCACCCGCTATCCGTCGGAGCTGACCGACGATGACGTGGACGAGATGATGCGGATCAACGTCAAGTCGGCCCTCTATGGCACCCAGGAGATCCTCCCTCATTTCAAGTCTCGGGGCGAGGGGCACGTCGTCACCATCTCGTCGATTCTGGGGCGGATTCCCTTCGCCGTCCATCGCTCCGCTTACAACGGTGCCAAGCACTTCCTCAATGCGCTTATCGCCAACTTCCGGGCCGAGGTCGGCCAGAGCCATCCGGGCATTCACTTCTCGCTGATCTCCCCCGGCCCGGTCCAGACCGAGTTCGGGCGGAGTGCGCTGCATGGGGGGCCGGACTCATGGCAGCTTCCCGACGCGCAGAGCGCAGCAGAGGTCGCTGCCGTGATTGCCGGGGTGATTGACTCGAGGCGGGCCGATGTCTACACCCGCCCCGGCTACCACGCCCGGGTGGTGAAGTACTTCGACGAGTTGGGCCAGGATCCTGAAACCAGGAGGTGACCAGGCTGCAGCCTGATCCTGCTAGAATTCATCACCCACCATGGCCTCCAAACGCTTACGTCCCCAGGTCCGGACTCTTCTTGCCCGCGAAATCGCCCGCGCGGGCGGGCGGGAGGTCTGTTTCGTTGGCGTGGTTGACGAGAGTGGGGTCGTAACCGAGGCCCGCCCCGTTGCCCGGGGCACCGGGGACGAGGTCCTTGCACTTCCGGGCGCCGCCGGTCGGGGTGAGATAGTGATTCACAATCACCCCGGGGGCGACCTGGAACCCTCGGTGGCCGACCTCAACGTGGCCGCCCGGCTCCACGACGGAGGAGTCGGCTTTGCCATCATCAACAACGCCGCCAGCGAGCTGTACGTCGTGGTGGAGGTTCCCCGCGGCAAGCGCGCCGAGCGGCTCGATCCCCTCGACATTGTCGAACTCCTCGGACCCCGTGGGCCGGTCGCGGCGCGGCTCGGGCGAGAGCACTTCGAGGACCGCCAAGGCCAGCGCGACATGGCGGCGCACCTGGCCGATGCCTACAACGATGGTGGCGTCGTCCTGCTCGAAGCCGGCACCGGCATCGGCAAGTCGTTCGCCTACCTGGTGCCCGCGCTCGCCTGGGCCCGGGCCAACCGTGAGCGCACCATTATCTCTACCAACACGATCAATCTTCAGGAGCAGCTGGTCGGCAAGGATCTGCCGCTGCTTCGTGACGCGCTCGCCACCCCGGAGCACACCCCGACGTTTGCCCTGCTCAAGGGCTGGCACAATTACCTCTGCATCGCCCGGCTCGAGTCGGCACTCGCCAGCCAGCAGACGCTGTTCGAGCCGGACCGCCAGGACGAGCTCGTCGGCCTGGCCGAGTGGGCCGGGCGCACCGCCGACGGCACTCTCGGCGACCTGGCCGTCCAGCCGAGTCCCGAAGTCTGGGATGAGGTAGCAGCCGAGCCCGATCTCTGTCCCCGCCTTCGTTGCCCCCATTTCGACCGCTGCTTCCTGTTCCGGGCCCGGCGCGCCGCTGCCGAGGCCGATGTCGTGGTCGTCAATCACCACCTGCTCGCTGCGGATCTTGCCATCCGCGGCGCCCAGGAGAATTGGGAAGAGGCCGCGGTCCTTCCGCCCTATCGCCGCCTGGTGCTGGATGAGGCGCACCATCTGGAGGACGTTGCCGCCGCGCACCTGGGCGCCCAGGTCACCAGCCGGGGCGTGCGCCGCCTGCTCAATCGCTTCGAGCGCAACGGGAAGGGTTTGCTCTCGTCTCTGGCGCATGAGCTGATGAGCCAGCATGACCTCCTGAGCCGGGCCAGCCTCGACTTGCTGAACCAGCGCCTGGTACCCGCCCTCGCCGATGCGCGCCGCTTTGCCGAGGCGGTGTTCCGCCGCTTGCTGGGCCTCCTGCTGGAGAGCGGATCCCCGCTTCGGCTCGACTCCGATTTCCCCCGAGCCCCGGTCTGGGCCGAAGGATTGACCCAGGAGCTGGACGGCGCGCTGGCCCAGTTCCAGCGGCTGCGGGAAGACGTGGAGACCGTCGCGGATCGGATGAGCCA
>DATECI010000233.1:0-6430 GCA_035286985.1 Gemmatimonadales bacterium | reverse complement strand
TGGAGCACACCCGCCGAGTGGTCTACCTCGACGACGGGGAAATGGCGGTTCTCACTCGCAAAGGCTACCGGGTCCGCAACCTCACCGAGACCCATGTGGACAAGCCCATCAACGAGATCGAGTGGGACCTGGCCACGATCGAGCGGGGCGGATCCGCCCACTTCATGCTCAAGGAGATCTTCGAGCAGCCGGAGAGTTTCACCAACACGGTGCGAGGGCACCTGCTGGAGGAGGAAGGGAGCGCCCGGCTCCGGGGCCTCAATCTCAGCGACGAGCAGCTCAAGCGGTTCACCCGGGTGGTGATCACCGGATGCGGGACGTCCTGGCACGCCGGACTCATCGGCGAATACCTCTTTGAGGAGCTGGCGCGGATTCCGTGCGAGGTGGAATACGCCTCGGAGTTCCGGTATCGCAATCCGGTGGTGGACGAGACGACCCTGGTGATCGCACTCTCCCAATCGGGCGAGACGGCCGACACCCTGGCCGCGGTGCGCGAGGCCAAGCGGCGAGGGGCAGTGGCGATCGGGCTGGTGAACGTGGTCGGGTCGAGCATCGCCCGGGAAGTTCAGGGGGGGCTCTATCTCCGGGCCGGTCCCGAGATCGGGGTGGCCAGCACCAAGGCGTTCACCAGCCAGGCGGCTGCACTGGCGATGGTAGCGCTCAAGCTGGGGCGGCTCCGCGGCCTCACGGTCCTGCAGGGGAGGCAGCTCATCCAGGCCCTCCGGGCGCTTCCCGACCAGATCCGCCAGGTGCTCGAACGGGCGGAGGAGGTTGAGCGACTCGCGGAGCGGTTTGCCAGCGCCCATAACGCGCTCTATCTGGGCCGGGGAGTGAATTTCCCGGTGGCCCTCGAAGGCGCGCTCAAGCTCAAGGAAATCAGCTACATCCACGCCGAAGGGTATCCTGCGGCAGAGATGAAGCACGGCCCGATCGCGCTGATCGACGAAAATATGCCGGTGGTCTTCATCGCGCCCCGAGACGGGGTGTACGGCAAGATCGCGAGCAACATCGAGGAGGTGAAAGCGCGGGGCGGACGGGTGATTGCGATCGTGACCGAGGGCGACCGCGAGATCGCGGAGCGGGCGGATGCGGTTTTTCCGATTCCGGCCACCCACGACCTCCTCACTCCGATCCTTGCCAGCGTGCCGCTCCAGCTCTTTGCCTACTACGTGGCGGTCCGGCGGGGCTGCAACGTGGACCAGCCGAGGAATCTGGCCAAGTCGGTGACCGTCGAGTAGAACCACCGTCAACCGTCAACTGTCAACAGTCAACGGTCAACGGGACCAGCCCGGCGGGCAAAGCTCCGCTCGCCGGGCTGGTCCGGTTGACTGTTGACCGTTGACCGTTGACGCTGTTCGTTTCCTCAATGCGAGTAGTCCTGCAGCGGGTCAGCCGGGCGTCCGTCACGATCGCGGGTAACGTGGTGGGCCGGATCGGCCGGGGCTTTTGCCTCCTGGTGGGCTTTACGGATTCCGACACCGCCGATCAGGTGCTTTGGATGGCCGACAAGATCGCCGGGTTGCGGGTCTTTGCCGACCCGGAGGGCAAGATGAACCTTGGCCTCGGCGAGATCGGAGGGGCGGTGTTGGTGGTGAGCCAGTTCACGCTCTACGGCGATGTCAGCAAGGGTCGCCGGCCCTCCTTCGTAGCCGCGGCCCGCCCGGACCTCGCGGTTCCCCTCTACCAGCGCTTCTGTGCCGAATTGCGCGGGCGGGGACTGGACGTGGCCACCGGGGAGTTCGGCGCGATGATGGAAGTGGAGATTCACAACGACGGTCCGGTCACCCTGATTCTGGAACGCAGCGCCTGAGCGACCATCCCCTGGTCCTGGCCTCGCGGTCTCCCCGGCGGCGCCAGCTGCTGGAGATGCTGGGGATTCCGTTCGTGGTTTCTAAGGCCGAGGTGCAGGAGCTCCGTCTGCCGCGCGAGTCGCCCGCCGCCTACGCCCGCCGCCTGGCCCGTGACAAAGCCCGCGCGGTCCCCGGTGCCTGGGTGCTCGGGGCCGACACGATCGTGGTGCTGGGGGACGAAGTCCTCGAGAAGCCCACCGACGGGCCGGATGCGCTCCGGATGCTGCAACGGCTCCAGGGCCGGAGGCACGAAGTCATCACCGCCATCTGTCTGGTGGCGAACGGCCGGGAGTACGAAGCCGTGGACACCACGGCGGTGTACTTCCGTCCCGCGGACGAGGCGTTCCTCCGGGCCTACGTGGCGACCGGGGAGCCGCTCGACAAGGCGGGCGCCTACGGGATCCAGGGATACGGGTCCGCCCTGGTGGACCGGATCGAGGGCGACTTCTTCTCAGTGATGGGACTTCCGGTCCGGCTGGTCCTGGACCTGCTGCGACAGGCCGGATGGGAGTATCGGTTTGAACAGCGTGAACCGTGAACAGTGAACAGTGAACGGGGTCTTGGCTCCATAACCCGCGGCAAAGGCCCTCAACAGCTGAGCTCGAACCGAGGCATCTCAACGCGGGGCCGCAACCAGATACCGGCCCGGCCCCGGGAGGGCCGCCCGGAGCATGTCGGACCCGGGACGCCAGGTCGGGAGAAAGACCACCTGGTTCTCGCTCAGCTGGCCAATGGAGAGCTCGCGTTCGAAGAGGAGGTCGCTGCCATAGCGCTGCCGGGCGCCGGCGGGAGCGACGAAATGGGAGCCGTAGCTCACGGTCAGCGTTGCTCCCGGGCCGACGCTTCCGGCCACCTCGAGGTCGAGCGCGAACTCGCCGGGCCGGGGCCGGATGGTGAGCTGGACCGCGTCGGCTCCGGAGGCGGCTTTGAGGGTCGAGTCGGCAAACTCGAGCCGGGCGAATAATCCGAAATCAGGCGCCGAACGGCGCAGCACCACGACCCGGCCCACCCCCGGGGTCATGGTGAGCGCCGTGTCGTCCGGCATCGCCCCGGCGGCTTCGAGCACGAAGACCCGGGGAAGCGGCAGCGGGGGAACCGCTTCCGGGCTGGGTGGCCCATGGCTCCCTGGCCCCGGCGACGGGACGCAGGAGAGGAGCAGGGCCAGGGCCGCGCTTGCTCCGGCGCTTCGGTGCCCGCTTATTGATGCCACTGGTGATGCCGCATCGCTTGCTCCCGCTTCGCGCGATCCTGAGTGGTCTCGTCCTGCTCCTGCCGGGGTCGCGGCTGACGGCCCAGAGCTGGAACGATCGGGAGGTCGCCCAGCTGGTCCGCCGGGCGATCCTGCTTCGGGAGACTCCCTCGACCGACACCACCCTGGTGTCGTACCGGAGCCGGGCCCACGGCTTCGTGTTCTACCTGGTGCAGTCCGGCCCGGGGTTTCCCGACCCGCCCCGCCTGGCCAAGGCCGATGAGCTGGATGTCGAAGTGTATTGGCAGGCGCCGGATCTCAGCAAGCAGCGGATCGTGGCCTGGCGGGACCAGAACTACCTGCCGATCGAAATGCGGTATCACCGCGATCATCTGGGAATCGTCCCCAACAACTTCGGCCCGCTGATCCGGATCGGCGAGGGCGACGAAGTGCGGGACGCGATTCACCCGCTCTCGGTCGAGGGTCTGGCCGAATACGACTATGCCATCGGCGACACGCTGTCGCTGCGGACCTCCCGCGGAGTGCTGGAGGTGCTGGCGGTCCAGGTGCGGCCCCGCGATCTGACCCGTCCGCTGGTCGTGGGGATGCTGTACCTCGAACGCCGGACCGCAGCGCTGGTCCGGTTCCAGTTCAGTTTTACTCCGGCGGCCTATCGCGATCGCGAGGTCGAAGACATCAGCGTGATGCTGGAGCAATCGCTCTTCGAAGGCAGCTGGTGGCTTCCCTACGCCCAGCAGATCGAAATCCGGCGCCGCTCGGCGAAATTCGATCTCCCGTTCCGGACCGTCATCCGGGGCCGCTGGGAAATCGGCGAGTACGACTTTTCGGTCCCCTTTCCGCCCCACCTCCGGGGATCGCCGGAATTCGGCGGGATGGTCGAGCCGGCTCCCGACACCGGCCAATGGGCCACCCCGCTCCGAGCCGCGGCGGAAGCGGCGGAGCCGTTCGACCGCCGGGAATTCGACGAGCTCAAGGCCCGGGCCCAGACCCTGCTCTCGCTCCAAGTCCTGGAAGGGTTGCCCCGGCGACGGTTCGGCACGCCCGCCCTGAGCGAGCTGGTCCGGGTGAACCGGGTCCAGGGGCTGGCCATCGGGTTCGCGCTCGGGGTCCGGTTCAACGGAGGCTGGGAGGCCCGGGGGACAATCGGCTACGGCCTGTCGGACCACCGGCTCACCGCGAGCCTCGGGGGGGGCCTAACCCGGGGCTTCAACTACTGGAGCGGGGAAGCCCGGCGCACCGTGCGCGACATCGGTGACGAGCCGGTGGTGAGCGGGGTGGTCAACTCCTTCCTGGCCCAGGAAGCGGGCATCGACCTGGGCAGCTACCTGCTCGGCGAGGAACTCGGGTTCGGGTACCGGCGCCGGCTCCACCCCCGCTGGAGCCTCGACCTCGCGGCCCGGTTCGAGCGGACCAGCTCGGTGGCCACCACCGCCCGGCCGATCCGCCGCACTTACCAGCCTAACCCGGAGCTCGGGAGCGGCTCGTACCTGTTGGGCCGGGCCGTGCTCTCGCTCGGCTCCCGGGGCGCGCTGGACCGGTCCGACCTCAAGGCATCGCTCGGAGTGGAATCCGGGACCGGAGCGAGTGAATACCTGCGGCTTACCTTGCGGTCGGATGGCAGCCTTCCGCTGGGAGGCGGGGCCGGTCACCTCCGGCTGCGTACCCTGGTGGGCGTGGCGACCTCCGGGCTACCCAAAGCGCGGAGCTTCGTGATTGGCGGTCGAGGCACCCTTCCTTCGGAACAATTCCGTGGCTACGGCGGGCGCCGGGTGGCAGCCCTCCAGGCCGAGTGGCGGATTCCGGTACCGATGCTGGCGGTGGGCCTGGGGCCGTTTGCTACCACCGGGAATCGGGCGATCATCGCTCCGCTCTTCGGGATCGGATGGGCCGGAGGCGAGATCGGCGAGATCGAGGAAGTCCCCTGGCGGAGCAGCCAAGGTTCCCGCCCGGTGGCCGGGATCGTGGCGGAACTGATCCACGGGCTGGTCCGCTTCGAGCTGGCCCGTCCCCTCAGGGGCGAGGGGGCCAGACTGCGACTGACCGTGGACCTGAGCCCGGAATGGTGGCCGATCCTGTGACGGTCCTGGTAGATTTCTCGGCGCATGGCGTTCACTGACGAGTGGCTGCTGCCCACGGTTTCCTCGCTCGTTCCGGAGGAACAGGTGGCCTCGCTCCGGCGCGATGCCGGCAATGCGGGTTCGCTCTGGGAAACCCTGGTGGACCGCCGCATCCTTCCCGACGACCGGATTCTCGAGGCGGTCTCGGTCCGGTTCCGGATGCCCGTCGCGGACCTCGCGATGCTCGACCCTACGGTTCCGGAAACGGTTCCGGAGCAGGTCGCCCGCAAGTATCAAATCCTCCCGATCCGGACCACCGATTCGTTCCTCGAGATCGCCACCGCCAATCCGTTCGATATTGAAGCGGAGAAGATGCTGGCGTTCGCCACCGGTCGGGAAGTGCGCCTGCTGCTGCTCTCGCCGTTCCGGATCCGCGAAAAGCTCGACGAGATGTACCGTCCCGACGACGTGGTCTCCAAGCTCCTCACCGGGATCGCGGAGGACGCCGAGGTCACCCAGCTCAGCGACGAGCCGGACGAGTACCGGGCCAGCGCGGAGGAGGCCCAGGCCCGCCCGATCATCAAGCTGGTGGACACCCTGATTGCGGATGGGATTACTTGCCGGGCCAGCGACATACACGTCGAGCCGTCCGAGGGCGGGGTCGTCGTCCGGTACCGGATCGACGGGGTGCTCCGCCAGGTGATGAAGATCCCCCGCTCGGCGGGGATTCCTCTGGTCTCCCGGATCAAGATCATGTCGGGGATGGACATCGCCGACCGGCTCCGGCCCCAGGACGGACGCTGCCGGGTGGCGGTGAACGGGAATCCGGTGGATCTCCGGGTCTCGACCCTGCCGGCTTCGTTGGGCGAGAAGGCGGTGATCCGGATCCTCAACGCCAAGACCACGGTTCTGGCGCTCGATGCCCTTGGCTTCCTGGAGGAGGAGCGGAAGACGGTTGCCGAGCTGCTCCACAACAAGGAGGGGATCCTCCTGGTGACCGGGCCGACCGGCTCGGGCAAGACGACCACGCTCTACGCCGCGCTGCGCCAGATTCAGGGCGAGGGGGTCAACATCGTGACGGTGGAGGACCCGGTCGAGTACCGGCTGGGCTCCAACATCGTGCAGGTGCAGGTCCACGAGAAAGCCGGGCTCACCTTCGCGACCGCCCTGCGCTCGATCCTCCGGCAGGATCCGGACGTCGTGCTGGTGGGCGAGATCCGCGACATGGAGACCGCCCAAATCGCGATTCAGGCGTCGCTCACCGGCCACCTGGTGCTCTCCACGCTCCATACCAACGACGCTCCCAACACGGT
>DATECI010000232.1:0-2840 GCA_035286985.1 Gemmatimonadales bacterium | reverse complement strand
AACCAGATCCGTTCGGCCCTGCTCATCACTCCCGCACTGGTGGAGGGCGTCGCGTTGCCGGTGCGGTTGTCGGCGGGGATCGCGGCCTATCCGGATCACGCCCTCGCGGCGCGAGAAATCATGCTGGCCGCCGAGCGCGCGTTGCGCGAGGCCAAGGAAACCGGGCGCGATAAGGTGGTGCTGGCCCGGCCGCTCTAGTGCTGGTATCCCGCCGACAACGGCTGCACGTCGCGGGGGCTCTCCTCGCCGAAGAGCAGGCGTCCCTCGCGGAAGGAAGCGCCCCGCAGGGTAAGGGCCAGGACCTCCCCGAGCTCCTCGACCGGGAAGATTTCGACCTTTTCCCGCACTTCGGCGGGAAGATCGGCCACATCCGGGGCGTTTTCCTTCGGGATCACCACCCGGTTGATCCCGGCCCGCTCGGCGCCGAGGATCTTTTCCTTGAGCCCGCCGATGGGCAGCACCCGGCCCCGGAGAGTAATCTCACCGGTCATCGCAATATCGTGCCGCGTGGGTCGACCGGACAGCGCCGAGATGAGGGCCGTGGCCATCGTGACACCGGCGGAGGGTCCATCCTTCGGAATCGCTCCGGCCGGCACGTGGATATGAATGTCGCGATCGAACATCTCGTCCGGAATGCGGAGCGCCGCGGCATGGGAGCGCGCATAGGTCCAGGCGGCCCGAGCGCTTTCCTTCATCACGTCGCCCAGCTGGCCGGTGAGGACCAGCTCGCCCTTGCCTCGCATCGTGGAGGCCTCGACGAACATGATGTCGCCGCCCACCGGCGTGTAGAACATGCCGGTGGCGACTCCGATCTCGTCGCCGGCCGCGGCCTTTTCCGGGTGGACCTTGGGGCGGCCCAGGAGCTCCGCGACCATCGCGGCATCGACCTCGACGTCCTGAGCACCGTCTGCAGCAATGCGCCGCGCGACCTTGCGGGCGACCTTGCCAATTTCTCGCTCCAGCTGGCGGACCCCCGACTCCCGGGTGTAGCCCGAGATGACGTGACCCACCCCGGCATCGGTAAAGCGGACCGGGCTCCCGACAAGTCCGTTCTCCTCGAGCTGGCGGGGAATCAGGTAGCGCCGGGCGATCTCGAGCTTTTCCCGCTCGGTGTAGCCGGAGAATTCCACCATCTCCATCCGGTCCAGCAACGGCCCCGGGATGTTCTGGATGAAGTTGGCCGTGGCGATGAACAGGACTTCGCTCAGGTCAAACGGAACGCCGAGGTAGTGGTCCACGAAGCTGTCGTTCTGGGCCGGATCGAGCACCTCGAGAAGAGCGGCCGCCGGGTCTCCCTGGAACGACACGCCGAGCTTGTCCACCTCGTCGAGGAGGAAGACCGGGTTCTTGGTGCCGGCTTGTTTCATCCCCTGGATGATGCGGCCCGGCATGGCACCCACGTAGGTGCGCCGGTGGCCCCGGATGTCTGCCTCGTCCCGGGCGCCGCCCAGAGAAATCCGCACGTACTTCCGACCCATGGCCCGGGCGATGGACTTGGCCACCGAGGTCTTGCCGACGCCGGGGGGCCCGACAAAGAGCAGGATGGGGCCCTTGGCTTTGCGCTTGGTGTCTGGGTCGGGGGCGGAAGGAGCGGACGGGGCGGACGAGTCCGGTTGGGGTTCCGGTTCCGCTTTCCCGTCGACTTTTTCCTCACTGACTGCCCGGTCCGCCTCGTCCGCCTGGTTCACCCGGCCCGCCCCGTCCGTCCGACTCTTCAGCTGCCGCACCGCGAGGAATTCCAGCACCCGGTCCTTCACGTCGCCCAAGGCATAGTGGTCCGTCTCGAGGATTTCGGAGGCGGCGGCGATATCGAGGTGCTCCTCGCTCCGCTCGGACCACGGCAGCTCCGCGATGGTCTCGAGGTAGTTGCGGATGACCTGGGTTTCCATCGACTCGCGGCCGATCCGCTCGAGCCGGGCGAGCTCCCGATCGACTTCCTTGCGGGCTTCGGCGGGAAGCTTGAGGTCGGCCAGCTTCTGCCGCAGCTCCTCGAGATCGTCTCCCTCCTCGCCTTCACCCAATTCCTTGCGGATCTGCTTGAGCTGCTCGCGCAGGAACATCTCCCGCTGCCGCTCGCCCAGCTCCTCCTGTACCTGAGACTTGATGTCTTCCTGGGCTTCCAGCACCGAGATCTGCCGCTGCACGTGGACCAGCACGCGGCGGAGCCGCTCCTCGACCGACAGGGTTTCCAGGAGAGCCTGGCGCTGCGGAGAGGTGATGTCGATGTAGCCGGCCACCAGGTCGGAGAAGCGCCCCGGGTCGCTCACCCCGCTCAGGACCTGCTGGACCACCTCATCGGGGAGGCCCGACTTCTGTCCCAGTTCGGCGGCGCGCTCGCGGACTTCCCGGTAGAGCGCGACGAAGGCGGGATCTTCGGCGTTGAGGGGCGGCATTTCCTCGGCGTCGCGGACGATCGCTTCGAGGTAGCCGTTCTTCTCCGACACATGCATTACGATGCCCCGGCGATCGCCGTGCAGGAGCAGCTGCATGCCGGCCAACCCACGCTGGAGCTGGCCTATCCGGGCGATCGCGCCGATGGCATAGAGACCGTCCGAGGCGACCTGCTCGGTGTTTTCCCGCTGGCAGATAGCGAACACGAGCCGCTCCGGGGTGGCCAGCGCCGCTTCGATGGCCCGAACCGTTCCGGGTCGTCCCGCACCGATCGAGGTCGTGACTCCCGGAAATAGCACCACGTCCCGGAGGGGAAGCACCGGAAGGAGTTGTCGTTCGCTCATGGTGGTTCCTTTCTGATCCTGCGGTGGTCTGGTGCTCGAATGCCGAGCTGGACCAGCGCATCACGGAGTTAGGCGCAGGAGGAGTGCCATCGCTTGGCACGGCTG
>DATECI010000231.1:0-5799 GCA_035286985.1 Gemmatimonadales bacterium | reverse complement strand
CCTCCCGGGGCGCCACCCACCCCGGGAACCACCGCTCGAACGACGCAGCACCCTGCTCCAGGAGCACGGTGCGGCCGTCAGCTGCCACCCGGCCGGCCTCTTTTGCGGCCCGCACCCATCGGGTTTCGCCCCGGCGGTATACGAGGTCGAGCAGCAGCGAACCCGCAGGCACCCGGTCGAGTGCAATGGGAAGCGAATCGGCATCGGCCATGCCGAGCGGAGTACAGTTGATGACGACCTGGCACGCCTCGACCGCGGTCAACGCCACGCCGTCTTCCCGGGCCAGGGCGGCAAACCGCTCGCCCCGCTCCGCGACCCGCGACCACACCGCGATTCGGACCCCGGCCCGCCGGGCGGCCCGCAGCGCGGCGCGGGCGCTGCCACCGGTTCCGATCAGGCACCAATCGCCGCTGGGCCCGCCGAGCGCCGCCAGCGCGGCAAGGATCCCATCGCTGTCGGTCTCGGCGCCGGTCAGGGTCCCGTCCTTGGCCCAGAAGGTGTTGCAGACCGGAAGCGCCGGCCCACCCAAGGTGGCCAGGGCCTCGGCGGCGGCGGCCTTGTGGGGTACGGTGACATTGCCGCCCCCGCCCTGCCGAGCCAGCGCTTCCATGAGGAAGCCGATCGCGCCGCCGGAACACCGGATGGGGACATACACCGCATCGAGACCGGAGGCGCGGAACGCGGCGTTCTGCATTACGGGCGAAAGCGAATGGGCGACGGGATCGCCGAGCAACGCGAAGACCCGGGTGCATCCCCCGATCTCCATCAGCCGGCTCCGCCGAGCCGCCGCACCACCCCGGGGAGCAGCTCGGTCAGATCCCGGAACGTCTCGCGATAGGAATCGAGCTCGGTACCGTAGGGATCCTGGATCTCGGCGGAATCGGGATCGCCGCCGGCAAACTCGGCGAGAAGGTGGGCGCGCGCGCCGCCCCCGAGCTCGCGGATCCGGGCGAGTTGGGCCCGCCCCACGGCCAGAATGAGCTCGGACTGCTCGACTAGCTCCCGGGTCAGCACTCGGGCCCGGTGGCCGGAGAGATCGAAGCCCCGCTCCAGCATGACGAGATACGCGCCCTCGGAGGCGGCGGACCCCTCCCAGGCCCCAATGCCGGCCGAGGACACTTCGACTCCCTCCACTCCGGCCTCGGCGAGAGCCCGGGTCAGGAGGGCTTCGGCCATGGGGCTGCGGCAGGTGTTGCCGGTGCAAACCAGGAGGATCTTCATGAGGGGCAGATGGGCGGGCGGTTGGGCGCTCGTACCGGCGCTCGGGGCGCTCGGGGCGCTCGTACCGTCGCTCGGGACACTTGGACGGGGTTCCCTTCGGGCGCAGACGGCGCCACTCGGCAGCAACGCGCCTCGCAGGCAACCTGCTCCGCGGCGCCTAACGCGCCCTGCGGGAACCCCGTCCTGCGCGTCCCGAGCCGCGGCGGGGTGAGGTCAGCGTGATTAGTCCGTGACGACCTCTCCGAGCTCACCGACCTCCCTGTCGTCATGGCGCCAGCCTCCCGACCGCGCGGCGCAGGTCTCCGCGCGGGACCGCTCCTTCCCGAACGAGTGTCGCTACCGCGCCGGTGCAATCCACGATGGTCGAGGGGGGTACATTGCCGAGGGGGCCTCCATCCAACACCAGCAGCTCGCCAGAATCGTAGGCGGAGCGGAAGAGGAGCACCAGCTGCTGGGCGCCGGCCGCGGGCGGTTGGCCAGGAATGTTGGCGGAGGTCGAGGTCAGCGGGTGACCGAGCAGTTCGATGAGCCGCGCCACGGCCCGATGGGAGGTGTGCCGCACCGCAATCCCGCCCTCGGGGCCGCGCAACCCGTCGGGCAGCTTCCCTTCTCCGCCTCGCAGGACCAGCGTCAGCGGCCCGGGCCAGAAGGCTTCGGCAAGGGCATCGGCCGCCTTGGACAAGACCAGTCCGCTCCGCTCGGCCATGGCCCGGCTCGACACCAGGAGTAGAAACGGCTTGCCAACCGCTCGCCCCTTGAGCGCCGCGAGCCTGGCAAGCGAGACCGGGTCGGGGGCGCAGCCGAGCCCATAGACGGTTTCGGTGGGATAGCCGAGGACCGCCTGGCGGGCGAGATGCTCTCGCACCGCGGGCACTGCGCACTCGGCATCTTCCGGGCCCGCGAGCGGCAGGATCATTGTCCGCGGGCCAGCGCCTCGGCCAGCCGCCATTCGTCCGGAGTGGTGATCTTGAGATTGGTCGCCGCATCCCGGATCAATACGACTGTGCCGCCCGACCGCTCGACCAGTTCCGCCTCATCGGTTCCGGTCCAACCCTGGGTGCGCGCAGCGGCATACGCCGTTTCCAGGAGCGAGCGGGGAAATCCCTGCGGAGTCTGGGCGCGCCAGAGGCCGACGCGGGGGATGGTGCGGGCGACGACGGGCGGACGGGTGGACGAGGCAGACAGTGCGGACGATCCCACGGGCTCAGCATCGCCGGCTGATTCCGACACTACCTCTTTCAGGGTGTCGGAGACCGGAACGGCCGCCACGGCGCCGGTTCCGCGCCGCGCCGCAGCGATCACTTCGTCAATCACTTCCCGAACCGGAAACGGACGCGCGCCATCGTGAACCAGGACGATGGAACACCCCGGGCCGAGCCCGCGAAGACCGGCTCCCACCGACTCGGTGCGGGTGGCCCCTCCCGCCACGATCCGGAGCCGTTCGCCGATGAGATCGGCGAGCCAGGCTGGAGGACGAGCGGCGGTGTCGGGCGGCAAGACGGCCACGACCTCGGCCACGGCGGGATGGGCGAGAAAAGGACGGAGGGCGCGCAGCAGCAACGGGACGCCGGCTATGGGACGGAACTGTTTGGGAACCGGACCGCCGAGCCGCTCTCCCCTGCCCGCGGCCGCGACGATTACCCCGACATCACGCGGCAAGGACCCGGACCAGCTCGTCAATGTGAGTCAGAGGAACCTGCCGGAGATCGGGACCGGCAGACCCGGTTTGGCGAATGGACCCGAAGGCCCGCCGGAACCCGAGCCGTCCGGCCTCGGTCAGGCGGCGTTCCAGAGCCCCGACCGGGCGAATCTCTCCCCCCAGGCCGACCTCGCCGAGAAAGAGCGCGTCGCCCGGAGTGGGCCGGTTGTGGAGACTCGAGAGCAGCGCGGCGGCCACGGCTAGGTCGGCGCCGGGCTCCCGCAGCCGGACCCCGGCGGTGACCTGCACAAAGACGTCGAGCTGGGCAAAACTCACCCCACCACGCCGTTCGAGCACCGCCAGGAGCACGGCGAGTCGTTTGGGATCGAGTCCGGTGGCCACGCGCTGCGGGGTGCCGTAGCCGCTCTGGGCGGCGAGGGCCTGAACCTCGACCAGGACCGGCCGGGTTCCTTCCATGAGCGCGGTGACCGCGCTGCCGCTGGTGTCGCCCGAACGCGCCGCCAGGAACACAGCGGACGGGTTCGGCACTGCGGCGAGCCC
Organism: Gemmatimonadales bacterium; assembly: GCA_035286985.1. Taxonomy (GTDB): domain Bacteria; phylum Gemmatimonadota; class Gemmatimonadetes; order Gemmatimonadales; family GWC2-71-9; genus JABFSM01. The sequence continues at coordinate 2,378 of DATECI010000231.1, read as the reverse complement.
CCGATCGGTCATGGAAAAGACGCCGAGCTCGTCGACCGAGCCGAAGCGGTTCTTGGTGGCGCGGAGGAGGCGATAGTCGAGGGTGGTCTCTCCCTCGAAGTAGAGCACGGTGTCGGCGATGTGCTCGAGCGTCTTGGGACCCGCGATGGCGCCGCCCTTGGTGACGTGACCCACCACGAAGACCGCGGTGCCGGTTTCCTTGGCAAACCGCATCAGGCGGGCAGCACACTCGCGTACCTGGCCCACGCTTCCGGGCGCAGACTCCAGCTCTTCGGTGTACACGGTCTGGATCGAGTCCATCACCAGGAGCTCGGCGTGGGTGGCCCGGGTGGCCTCGAGCACGGCCTCGAGACGGGTTTCTCCAAGCACCAGCACCGGCCCCGCGTCTTCGATGAGCCGGTCGGCCCGGAGCCGGATTTGTTCGGGCGACTCTTCGCCACTCACGTAGAGCACGTGACGACCGGCGGCGCGGAGCCGCGCGGCCGCCTGCAGGAGCAGGGTTGACTTACCGATCCCGGGCTCGCCGCCGATCAGGGCCATGGAGCCGGGGACGATCCCGCCACCCAGGACAAAGTCGAATTCGGGGAGGCCGGTATTCCAACGGACGAGCCGGGATTGCTCGACATCGGAGAGGGCGGCCGGGCGGTCGGGCGGGCGGGCGGGCGAACCACGGGCCGTCGCGCGATCGGACGGGCGGGCGGTCTTGCGGAGGGTGATTGGCTCTTCGGCTACGGCATTCCACGCTCCACACGCTTCGCAGCGGCCCACCCACTTGGGGTGGTCGTGGCCGCACTCGGCGCAGCGGTAGACCGAGTGCGCCCGGGGCATGCTAGGGCACCTCGCGATCGGAGCCGGTGGCGGTCGTTTCCATGAGAGGGTGCGCCGGGGGAATTATGATGGGTTCGGCCGGATCAGGGTAACCGTAGTTGCGCGGAGCAGGGACGATTTTCCGCAAGATAGGGAGGTAGATGGAGAGGAGCTAGGGCTGCTCGCGATCGGAATAGCTGTCGAAGCGGGTGAAGGCCTTGTGGAAGTGCAGCTTGATGGAGCCGGTGGGGCCGTTCCGGTGTTTGGCGAGGTGAATGTCGGCCAGGCCTTCGATCGGGGTGCCCGCGGCCTCGGCCTTTTCGCGGAGGTCCTTGTACATCTCGGGACGGTGGATGAAGATGACGAGATCGGCATCCTGCTCGATGGCGCCCGAGTCCCTGAGGTCGGAAAGCACCGGGGTCCGGTCTCCCCCGCGCTGCTCCGAGGCGCGGGAAAGCTGGGAGAGCGCGACCACCGGGATCTCGAGCTCCCGCGCAAGGGCCTTGAGGGAACGGGAGATATCGGAGATTTCCTGGACCCGATTCTCGGCGTACTCGGGGCTTCGCATGAGCTGGAGATAGTCCACTACGATGAGACCGATTTCCGCTTCGGTGCGCAACCGGCGGGCCTTGCCGCGCATTTCCAGGAGGGTGAGAGCCGGGGAGTCGTCAATCCAGATGGGGGTGTTCTGGAGGATCCCCGACGCGCGGGCAAGGCGAGGATAGTCCGATTCCTTGATCCGGCCCTGGCGCACCGCCTGGCTGTCGATGCCTGCCGCCGAGCAGAGCAGGCGCTGGACCAGGGCTTCCTTGGACATCTCGAGCGAAAAGAGCGCCACCCCATGGCCCTGCTGGGCCGCGTTGCTCGCGATGTTGAGGCAAAAAGCGCTCTTGCCCATGGAGGGCCGCGCCGCGACGATGACGAGATCGGATCGCTGGAACCCCGAGGTCAGGTTGTCCAGATCCGGGAACCCGCTCGGCACCCCGGTGATGGCGACCCCGCCGCGATGGAGCGATTCGATGCGCTCCATGGCGGTCCACAGCATCGCCTTGAGCCGGGTGAATTCCTCCTGGCGGCGGTGCTGAGAGATTCGGAAGATCCGCGCTTCCGCCTCGTCGAGCATCTCGTTGGCGCCCTGCCGGCCGTCGTAGGCCTGCTGGATAATGCCGGTGGAGGCCTCGATGAGCCGGCGCAGGACGGACTTGTCGCGGACGATTCGGGCGTGATGCTCGAGATTGGCCGGAGTGGCCACGGTATCCACCAGCTCGGCGACGTATTCGACCCCGCCTACGACTTCGAGTTCGTTCCGGCGGAGGAGCTCATCCCGCAGGGTGATGTGATCGATGACCACCCGGTTCTCGGTGAGCGCCACCATGGCGCGGAAGAGCCGGCGATGGGCGTCCCGGTAGAACATCGAATACTCGAGCAGCTGGATCGCCGTGAGGGCAGCGTCCTGGTCGAGCAGCATCGCGCCGAGGACTGCCTGCTCCGCCTCCGGGCTCCAGGGCGCGGCCCGGAGGGTCTGCTCAACGGTCGAGAAGCTGTCGGGCGATACGGATGTCATCCCAGGT
>DATECI010000230.1:0-3131 GCA_035286985.1 Gemmatimonadales bacterium | reverse complement strand
AACGCAGTCGTCGCCGCCGTCTTCGCCCGGGGATAGGCATCCTCGAGCGCGACCCAGTCGTCGGCAAGCTCGCACCAGCAGTCGGCGATTCCCGAATAGGCGCGGGCGTAACCCGGTTCCTGCAACAGCACGTGCTGGAACAACTCGAGACTCTTGCGCAGCCCCGCTTCGGTGAATCGGAAGAAGAAGAACCGGCCCTTCAAGTAGAGGTTGTACGCCTCCAGGTTTTTGGTGGGCGCCACGAGTTGGTCGGCGCTCCCGGCCAGCCGGAGCTTGAGCGCCTCGGCAATGGCGCGGCTGATCTCGTCCTGGATCGCGAAGACATCCTCGAGCTGCCGGTCGTAGGTTTCCGACCAGAGGTGATATCCGCTCTCCACGTTGACCAGCTGGGCGGTAATCCGGATCCGGTTCCCGATTTTCCGCACGCTCCCCGTCAGGACCGAGCCCACTCCGAGCTTCTCACCAACCTGCCTGATGTCCACTTCCTTGCCTTTAAAGGCGAAGCAGGAAGTGCGGGAAGCGACCTGCAATCCGGGCACCTTGGACAGGGCCCCGATGATCTCCTCGGTCATCCCGTCGCTGAAGTATTCGTTCTCGGGATCGGCGCTCATGTTGGCGAGCGGCAGCACCGCCACCGACTGCTGGGCCGGGGCGTTCTTCTGGCCCTCCGGCGGGGTACGGTGGGCCGCCTCCGGGGCTCGCAGCGCCTCGGCGAACTGCGCGGCCGTGGCAAACCGGTCCACCGGGGCCTTGGCCAGGGCGCGGGTCACCACCGCGTCGATCCCGTCCGGCACGTCCCGCATCGCCTTCACGTGCGGCACCGGGGAGATGAATCGCTTGGTCAGGATTGCCTGAGCGGTAGGTCCGGTGAACGGCACCTCCCCCGTCAACATCTCGTAAAGCACGCAGCCCAGGCTGTAGATGTCGCTCCGGCCGTCGACCTCGGACTCGCCGGCGGCCTGCTCGGGACTCATGTACGCCGGCGTTCCCACCGCGAGCCCAGTCTGGGTGAGGGCGCCGCCGCTGCTCAGGGCCTTTCCGATCCCGAAGTCCGCCACCAGGGCGTTGCCCTCCTGGAACAGGATGTTTTCCGGCTTGATGTCCCGATGCACCACGCGCTGCCGGTGGGCATAGTCGAGCGCGGAGGCGACCTCGCGCGTGATCCGCAACGCCCCGTCGAGGGGCAGCTGGCGCTCCGCTTCGAGGCGTTCCCGGAGGGACCGTCCTTCCATGTTGGGCATGACGTAATAGAGTAGACCGCCGGCATCCCCCGAGTCATACACCGGCAGGATGTGGGAATGGGTGAGCCCGGCTGCGATCTTGATTTCGCGCAGGAAACGCTCGGCCCCGATTTCGGCGGAGATCTCCGGCCGGAGTACCTTGAGCGCCACCTTCCGGCCATGGCGAAGGTCCTGGGCCAGGAACACCACGGCCATGCCGCCTTCACCGAGCTGCCGCTCGATCGTATACCGGCCGGCAAGACCGGGAGCCAAACGTTCTTCTATGGCGGTCATGGGTCCGAAAAGATACTACGGATCGCCGCCGCAGGACGCCGGATCACGAACGGACCTGGACCTGGGAGCCGGTTGCCGGTCCTGAGGGGAAGCCGGCATATTCCGCCGGGCCACCCCCGTCGAGAGGACCGCCGCCGCCATGCGCTATCTCGCTTTCGCCCTTGGGTTGTTGACGATCACCGGCTCCGCCGCTTCCCAGCCACGTCCCTCCTTGACCGCAGCCGATTACGCTCGGGCCGAGAAGTTCCTGGGTTACCACGTCAATCCGCTGGTCTTGAACGCGGGGGTCCGCCCCACCTGGCTTCCGGAGGACGGGCGGTTCTGGTACCGGACCACTACGTCCCGGGGGGTGGAGTTCATGATGGTGAACCCGGCCCGCCGGGCTCGAACCCGGGCCTTCGACCAGGCCCGGATCGCGGCCGCTCTGTCGGCCGCGGCCGGTACCCACTACGACTCCCTCCGCCTCCCGATCACCCAGTTCGAGTTCTCGACCGACCAGCAGAGCATCACATTCGAAGTGAATGGGCGGCGGTGGACTTGCGGCCTGCTGACCGACCGCTGTACCGGCGTGGCTGCGCCCCGGGATCCCTCGGGCCGGAGCGCGGTGCTCTCGCCCGACGGCAAGCGCTCCGCCTTCATTCGGGATTTCAACCTGTGGGTGCGGGACGTGGAGAGCGGGCGGGAAACCCAGCTCACCCGGGACGGGGTAAAGGATTTCGGCTACGCAACCGATAATGCCGGCTGGATCCGGAGCGACCGTCCGGTCCTGGTCTGGTCGCCCGATTCGCGCAAGATCGCCACCTTCCAGCAGGACGAGCGTGCGGTCGGAGAGATGTACATGGTCGAGACCCGGGTCAATCACCCGGTGCTGCAGGCCTGGAAGTACCCCCTTCCCGGCGACAGCGTCATCCAGATGATTCATCGCGTGGTGATCGACCTGAGCGGGATGGCTCCCCGGGTGGTGCGGCTCCAGCTCCCTCCCGATCCCCACCGATCCACCACCTGCGATCACGTGCTCTGCGACGGCGAATTCGCCGATGTGGAATGGAGCCCGGATGCCAAGCGCCTGGTCTTCGTCTCCAGCTCGCGGGACCACAAGAAAGCCGAGGTGCGGATCGCCGACGCCGAAACGGGGGCGGTGCGGGATCTCTTCTCGGAGACCGTACCGACCTTCTTCGAGTCCGGCTTCGACGCCCGGAACTGGCGGGTCCTCTGGGGTGCGCAGGAAGTGCTCTGGTATTCCCAGCGGGACGACTGGGGTCACCTCTACCGGTACGATCTGGGGACCGGGGCCCTCAAGGGGCGGGTCACCAGCGGCAACTGGAACGTGCTCCTGGTGGTTCGGGTGGACGAGAAGCGGCGGATCGTGTTCTTCACCGGAGTGGGAAGGGAGCCGGGACGGGATCCCTACTTCCGGCATTTCTACCGGGTAGGGCTCGATGGCCGGAATCTCCGGTTGCTGACCCCGGAAGACGCTGACCATGACGTGACGCTCGCGCCGGGTGGGGCCTTCTTCACCGACGGATATTCACGACCGGAGGTGCCACCGATCGCGGTGGTGCGCGATGCCGAAGGCAGGCTGATCCTGACGCTCGAGAAGGCGGACCTTTCCCGCCT
>DATECI010000229.1:0-4198 GCA_035286985.1 Gemmatimonadales bacterium | reverse complement strand
CTCCGTCTCGGCTGCCGTCGGCGTGGCACCGAGGAGGACGATCCCCTCGCCACCCCGCCGGACCGCACCGGCCACTTGCGCCACGTGGTCCATGAAGGCCAGCTCTTCTCGGATGAAGTGGTCGGACGGGAAAACCGCAATCGTCGCGCCGGGATCGTGCCGCTGGATCCAGTGCGCGGGCAGGAGGACTCCGGCGGCGGTTCCCCGGTCTTCGGGCTGGACCAGCACGTGCAGACCGCGGGCGCCCGCCAGCTCGGCCGCGATGTACCGGGCGTGGGCGCGTAGGGTGACGACCACGGTTCGCTCGACGGCAATCCGCAGGGCGACACGGTCCAGGGTCTGGCGGAGGAGCGAGCGCGAGCCCACCAGCGCGGCGTACTGCTTCGGCCGATCATCGCCGCAAACGCGACGCGTGAGGGGACGCAACCGGGCCCCTTCGCCCCCGGCGAGAACGACCGCCCAGAGGCGGTCTTCGATGCCGTCGGCCGGTTCGATCCGGGCCTGCGGCTTTCGCAGGATCGTCATGCCTGCGTCCTCCCCTCGGGCGTGGAACTCCGCCTCATGTTCCCGGTCACGCTGCGGATGGCCGAGAGGAGGTCGGTCACTCGAAAGGGTTTCTCGAGGTAGCGGGCCGCGCCCCGGCGGAACGCTTCCTCCGCCACCCGCGGGCCGCCGAACGCCGTGATCAGGATGACAGGGACATCGGGCAAACGAAGGCGGAAGAAGGACAGCAGATCGAGGCCGTTGAGCCCCGGCATCTCCTTGTCCACGATGACGACGTCGAGCCGCTCGGATTCGGAGACGGCCATCGCCCCCTCGCCGGCGGACTCCACCAGCACCCGGAACCCCCTCCCCTGCAGCACGTCGCGGAGCAGGGACCGCATTTCCAAATCGTCCTCGACGACCAAAAGGGTCGTTGGTTCGGCCGGTCGGTCTTCGACTTTCACGGGCCTTCCTTCCAGGCGGATGATGAGCAACTTGCGTACCACACCGGGCCGGCAGATGGGCTTCGAGGGAACTGCTTTAGAGGACAGCGAGATCCAGATCCTCGCGCACCCCGGGCATCCCGCCCGTTCGGCGGCCCAGGCGACAAGGTGTCGCCGGCTCCGACAAGGTGTCGCCCCCCCGGCGGACCGGAAGAGCTTCCATCTTCCCGGTCCCGCCAGACATCTATCTGCTGACCACCGGCCCTGCCGAGCCTTCCCCGCCCAGGGACACCCGCAGCCCCTGGAACACGAAACTGGCGACAGTTTCTCCGGGGCACGGGTTGCGTGTTAAGCTCCCGACCGGGTGGTATCTCACCGGCTCGAGCTCCAGGAAGTCGATGATCTCTTCAGCGACGCGACGGTGCTGGATCTCCGCGCGGCGGGGCCTGCCGAAATAGAGCGCACCGCCCAGCATCCCCGTTCTGAAATGCGGATCTCTCCCCGCAAGAATGTTTTCCAGCACCCTCAGGCTGCTGTAGAGCTGTGGTGCCTGAAACGTCTGGCCGGGAGGCCATCGAGATCGGCTTCACGAGTCGACGGAGGCACAGAACTCCTTCAGACCCTCAGCGATGAAATCCGAAAGCGAATAAAAGACGCGCTCCGGCTCACGAGCTGCGAACACCGTCACCACCCGGAGGAGTTCTTCGGTCGAGCGCGGTGAGCGGCCCCTCACACACTCCTGTAGCCGGAGGATCTCCCGCTGGCGTTTAGAGAGAGCCCCTCCGGCCACGGCGGCCTGCCGGGCCTCGATAGCGACCTTCTCCCAGCCACGCAGGGCCCCCACGAGCGAGAGATGCTGGACGCGGGGCGAGGTTTCGAGCCAGATCTCCGCCCGATAGAAGATCCGCTCGGCCGCCGGCTCCGCTGGAAGAAGGAGCGCAACGGCGAAGCCGAGCAGAAGCGCGAAGACAGCCATGATCCGCACCCTCGTCTCAGGCCGCGGGCTCCAGGACACCAAGGGCCGGACAGGGGCAAGCTGAGGATCACCAGGGGGAGCCGGCGCTCAGTTCGGGCTCCCCCACACCAGCTTTTCGTGGATCCAGCCCCCGCTCCCGTCGGCGTGCTCCACCTCTACCCACTTCCCCTCCCGCCCCAGAAGCCGGAAGGATGTGCCCCACGCCGCCGTGAACCGGACAGGGTGATTCGTTCCCGGCCCCGAGCGGATGTTCGCCAGGTCGGCCTCGACCACCACCGCCGGCTTGGTGTCCGTCAGGGGAGCGTAGATCCAACCCTCCGAGCCGAGGAAGTCCTCCGTCTTGAGCCACTTCTTGCGCTCGCTGACGACCCGAAGGGGAAAATTCTCGGCGACCTGCCAGAGGAGGGTGTAGCGGGTGCCCGGACCCTCCCGCATGTTCGCGGTGTCCACCTTCACACGGACGAACAGGTCCGATATCGCCGGCGCCGCCGTGGCCACCATGGCGGCCATGATCACGGCCAACATTCCCGTCCAGAACCACCGCGCGCCAGTCCATTGCATCCGTCTTCCCTCCCTCATCGGACCCGTTACGGTTTACCGCCCCACCACGCCCATGACGATGCGGATCATGACCAGGAGCCAGCCAGCGCCAACCACGACCCACGCGAGCTTCCTGACGACCTCCGCCATGGCCAGGCCGGCCGTCACCAGCGCCAGCCAGCCGATTGGCGCCGCCAGATCCCCCACGCTTGTCGGTGCCGGCACCACGAACCGGACGGCGCTCAGGATCAAGAGGCCGATCCCTTCCGCGACGGAATTCCCGAACTTCAGCAGGTTGATGACCAGGTCCATGCTCGCGGACAACGTTTCACAGAGGGGTAAGACCAGTCTAAGCCCACGCCCCCGGTAGGCCTCCCCAAGAAAGTGGCGCCGGACGAAGGGCGGATGGGCACCCACAACGGAGCCGCCGTCCCGCCCGGCGCGGCCCTACATCTTGACGCTCGCCTTGTTCCAGCCCGTCGCGGATCCAGCGCACCGGACGGCCCGTTTGCCCAGCATCCGGAGCCTCTCGGCCCCGCGGAACAGCGCGCACCTCGGAATGTCCTCGAGCGCGTCGGAGTGAATCGCCCGCCTCAACTCGCGCACCCGACGGCTATGCGAGCCTCCGCTTGGGAATCACCCCGGACTGATGGAAGTCGCTCATGGCTGGTGCCTCCTGTCGCCGACCTCGGCGGCCAAGGCCGAGAGCAGTCGGTGGACCGCCGCCACATCGCGCAGCCGGTACGCCGCGGCCGAGAGAGCCCGACCGGGGCCCACCCGGGCCGTGATCGCCTTCCCGGCGAGCGCGTCGAAGGCGAGCTCATCGGTCCGATCATCTCCCACGTAGAGCGCCCGCAGCGGCCACCGGAGCGCGGGGGTCAGGCGATCCAGGATCCACAGCGCGCACTCCCCCTTGCTCCATTGGACCCGGGGGAGAATCTCCACCGCCTTTTTCCCGGGAAGGGCCTTGAAGACGCCCCGCTGCTCGCACAGGGCCTGCTCAAGCTCAAGCAGGAGCCACTCCACGGAATCGGGGGCGACGTTGCGGTAATGCACGGCGACCGACAGCCCCTTGGGTTCCACCCGAGCGCCCTTGAAGCGACTGAGGCGGCCATTGAGCGAGCAGGCCAGCACCCGGATCGACTCGCGCTGACCCTCCGCCTCAGGATGCCGGAAGCTGAAGCCCGGCCCTTCCAGCTCCAGCCCGTGGCAGCCGGCGTAGATCGGTCCGCGTATACCAACCCGGGCACGCAGGTCGCCCAGGGACCGACCCGAGAGAATCCCCAGACAGACCAAAGGGGACTGCGCGAGCAGGCGGAGGTCATCCCTCACCTCCCGCGGGAGCCACGCCTCCTCTGGATCTGCGACGAGAGGAGTGAGGGTGCCATCGTAATCCGTGAGCAAGAGGAGGCTCCCGCCGGCGGCGAGCCCTTCGGTCAACTCCGTGAAAATGCGCGCCAGGTGTCTCATGACCGCTCCACCCTTGCTCCCGGACTTCGCAGCTCGACCGTGCGGACCGGGAAGGGGATCTCGATCCCCTCGGCCCGGAACCGCCGGAGGATCCGCTTGCGGAGCTCGTGCTGGACCAGATACTGGTCCACGAAGCTGGCCACCCGGCAGATCAGCGTGAAATCCAGAGAGGACTCGCCGAACCCGGGGATGAAGCGGACGAAGGGGGTGGGTTCGGCCAGGAGCCCCGGCACCTCGCAGGCAGCCTCGGTCGCCTCCTCCACCAGGACCTGCTCCACGCGATCGG
>DATECI010000228.1:0-3494 GCA_035286985.1 Gemmatimonadales bacterium | reverse complement strand
GACGCTCAATCCAGGCCGGGACGACGTGCTGGCCCGGATCCGGGAGCTCACCGGCGGCGAAGGGGTAGACCTGGTCTGCGAGATGAGCGGCCATCCCGCCGGGCACGGGCAGGCCCTGGCGGCAGCCCGCTCCGGTGGCCGGGTGAATCTGCTGGGAACCCCGAGCAAACCCACCGAGGTGGACTTTGCCCGCGACGTGATCTTCAAGGGCCTCACCCTGTACGGGGTCACCGGCCGGAAGATGTACTCCACCTGGCACCAGATGGTACGGCTGATTCGGAGCGGCCAGCTCGATCCCCGCCGGGTGATCACTCACCGGTTTCGTCTCGAGCAAATCAGCGAGGCGATCGCCGTGATCAAGGAAGGCAAAGCGGGCAAAGTCATCCTGGAGATCGCGACGTGAACGCGCTCGATGCCCGGCTGGCCGACAGCCTGGCACAATTCCGCCGCGACGGCGTCTACAAGACCCTGAACTATCTCGAAAGCGCGCCGGGCCCCCGGGTCAGGATGGAGGGGCGCGGCGAGGTCATCATTCTCTCCTCCAACAACTATCTCGGCCTCTGCACCGAGCCCGAGGTGATCCGGGCGGGGCACCGAGCACTCGACCAGTTCGGTGCGGGGACCGCCTCGGTGCGATTCATCTGCGGGACCTTCACGATCCACCGAGACCTGGAACGGGCCCTGGCGCGGCTGGTGGGTACCCCGGCTTCGCTCAGCTTCGTGAGCTGCTGGAACGCCAACGAGGCGCTCCCCGCTACGCTCCTCACGGAGCACGACATCGTCCTGAGCGACCAGCTCAATCATGCCTCCATCATCGACGCCATCCGGCTGGCCAAGGCGATCAACAAATGCGCCACCGGGGTCTTCGAGCACCGGAATCTGGCGGACCTGGATGCGAAGCTCTCCGCGGCGAAGGACCGCCAGGTGAAGATGGTCATCACCGATGGAGTGTTCTCGATGGAAGGGGCGGTCGCAGATCTCCCCGGCCTGCTGGAAGTGTGCCGGAAGCATGGTGCCCTGCTGGTGGTGGACGACAGTCATGCTACGGGGGTGCTGGGGGCGACCGGGCGCGGCACCGCGGAACATCATGGCGTACTGGGCCTGGTGGACATCATCACGAGCACTCTGGGGAAAGCGCTGGGTGGGGCGGCCGGCGGGTTCACGGCCGGTTCGGAGGACCTCTGCGACTATCTCATCCAGCGAGCCCGGCCCCAGCTCTTCAGCAACGCGCTTCCCTGCACCGTTGCCGCGAGCGCACTTGCCTCGGTCGAGTTCCTCGAAGCCCACCCCGAGCGGGTCACTCAGCTCCGGGAAAACACCCAGTACTTCCGGGGCCGGCTGGGCGAGCTGGGGTTCAAGCCACTGCCCGGAGAAACTCCGATCGTTCCGGTGATCATCGGCGAAACCGCGGACGCGATCCGGATGAGCCAGCTTCTGCTGGACGAAGGGGTCTTCGTGACCGGGTTCGGGTACCCGGTGGTGCCGCAGGGAACGGCCCGGGTCCGCTGCCAGATCTCCGCGGTACATACCCGGGAAGACATGGACCAGGCGCTGGCGGCGTTTCGGAAGGTGGGGGGGAAGCTGAAACTGATATGAGTGCGGCGGTGCGGCAGTGCGGCGGTGCGGAAGTGGGGTGCAGCGGGCCGCCTTGCCTTTTGCGCCGGCCGGGTGATTCGGCGACAGGCTAGCCCCCGGCTACGGGGAGCGACTTCGGTTGCACTGGGTCAGCTCGGCGGATTGGATTGCGACACTAACCTATTGCCCCTTAGAGAGATACACCGGCTCAAGGGGATGGGGAACTGAACCGGCGCTGCCCGGAGTACCCCAGCACGCGGTTTGCCGTTCCATCGTCCTCTGACTCTCGGTACGGAGGCTGGTTCATGCGATTTCCCTTCAGGATCATTCCCTTGGCAGTGCTGGCGACCGCCGGACTAGCGGGCGTGGCCCAGGCCCAATCGGCCCAGCTCAAGAGCGCCGAGGTGGCGAAAGTCGGCGAGAATCGTTTCAAGTGGTTTTTCGGGGTTCAGGGCGGGGCGCTCTTCTTCGGGACCCAGCGGCAGACCCAAAGCGGGATACCGGCAGCCGGGGCCCATGTCTCGGTGGTTTCGCGGCGGGGGGGACTTCAGCTCGGATTCGAGGAAGGGTTCGGAAGCGAGGAGCCGAGCGCGTTTGTCGACGCCACGAGCGGAACCGGAATACGCCAAGTGGAGTTCGACCGGATCCGCCGCTACGGCTTCAATCTGACGGGCTATCCGGTACGAGGATCCATCGAACCGTACCTGGGGGTGGGCTTCGGAATGATTCAGGTGGTGGACTGGAGATTCGACCCCAACGAGAGCTTCACCTCCCCGACCGAAGCAGGGCTGTCTACCGCTCTCGGGAATCAGGCCTCGGCGTCCGCGTTCGCGTCCTTTCTGGCAGGGCTTCAGTTCCGGGTGGGCCGGCTGGCAGCCTTTAGCCAGTACCAGATCAGCACTGCGCCGCGCGCGGGCGATTTGCTGCGCGGCACCGGCCACTCGCTCCTGGGCGGACTCCGCTTCTCGCTGGGGAGCGCGCGGGAAGATGTCAAGGGCGGGGGGTACTAGAGGGCGGACCGGGCGGACGGGGCGGTCAGGCGGTCGCGGCGGTCGGGAGGTCAGACCACCGCGACTCCAGGACGAATCGAAGGGGCCAGTCGACAGCTTTGGTGATGCCGATCCGGGGGGTGACTGCCACCGAGTCACCGGCCGGATCGCTTGCTTCAGAGACCAGCACCGCCGAGTGGCGCATCGGGACTCCATCCAGCTCCCGGGTTATGCCGAGGGCCTGACATAGTTTTCCGGGTCCGTTCGCCAACACTTCCGGAGCCACTCCTCCACGCCGTTTTCGCATGATCGCCAGCCCCCGAAGCGGGAGCACGCCCCGGAGCAGCACCGCCGACCCGCCCGCTCCCCCACACACCAGATTGGCGCACCAGTGGATGCCGTAGGAACGGTAGACATACCAGGTTCCGGGCGGAGCGTAGAGGTTGGCATTGCCGGCGTGGCGCCGGCCGCGATACCCGTGCGAGGCCGGATCGTCGAATCCCAGATAGGCTTCGGTTTCGACGATCAGCCCCTCGGCCTCATGGCCTGCCACGGTCGAGCGGATCGAGGCGCCGAGGAGATCGCGGGCAACTTCCTCGGCCCTGCGCCGGAAGAAGCGTTGGGGAAGCGGTGGACGGTGAACGGTCAACGGTCAACGGTCAACGGTCAACGGGTGGAGTCCTTCTTGACGCGAGGCGCGTTCCGCCGGCGGGGAGCGGGCTTCCGCTTGGGCTTCTCTTCGTTCGGCAGGCTGCTCTCGACTCCAGCGCGCGGCTCGACCCGCACCACTCCCACCAGAGGGATTTCCGGCGGCCGGACCAGCGACCGGGAGCCACGCCGGAAGCGGAGGGGCGAGGTGCGAGGCCCGAGGGACGATGCCGGAGGCTCGAGAGGCGACGTCCGAGGCGAGGTGGCCTCCGCTTCGGGGGT
>DATECI010000227.1:0-2161 GCA_035286985.1 Gemmatimonadales bacterium | reverse complement strand
GGCCTTCCAGCACCAAGGGCTCGGCCGGGTCGATGTATCCCTCGATGACCATCTCGGCCTCCGCGGGCACGGCCAGGTCACAAGTCACCGCCCGGGCCAGCTCCACCGGATTCCGGCGCAGAAAGCCGGCAAAGAGGAACTCGTCGATCGAGGGGGGCAACGGCGCCGACCCCGAATACATACTGGCGGGATCGCCTCCCAAGGCGATCACCACCGGCATTCGCGCCTTCCGCTCCGCCATTTCCCGCCAGTGGGCCGCCCCGACTTTGTGGCGCTGCCAGTGCATCGCCAGATCGTTCCGACCCAGAACCTGGATCCGGTACATCCCGACGTTGCGCACTCCGCGAGCCGGATCTTCGGTAATGACCAGCGGCAGAGTGAGGTACCGTCCGGCGTCTTCCGGCCAGGTTACCAGGAAGGGAATCTTCCCGAGGTCCACGGCGTCGCCCTCGAAGACGACCTCCTGGCAGGCAGGGCGTCCGCCTCGGGTTCGAGGCGGGAACTTTGCCAGCTCGGCCAGCTTGGGCAGCATCGCCAGCTTCCCCATGAGTCCTTCGGGCACTTTCATCTCGAGCAGCTCGGCGATCCGGCCTCCGATATCGTCCAGCCGCTCGGTGCCCAGCGCCAGGCAGATCCGCCGCATCGACCCAAAGAGGTTGATCGCGACGGGGATTGTGCCCACGCTCCCGTCTTCCCTCACCGGCCGCTCGAAGACCAGGGCCGGCCCCCCGTCGGGGCTCTTCATACAACGATCGGCAATTTCGGCGATCTCAAGCCGGGTGGAGACCGGTTCCCTCACTCGCACCAGTTCCCCGGTGCGTTCGATCTCCCCGATGAATTCCCGCAGGTTGTCAATCGCCATGCAGTTCCTGTTGACTGTTGACCGTTGACGCTCTTCCTGGCTCCTTAGCTCCGTGGCTCCCTGGTCCCGGTATGTATCGAGCAGATCCCGCCCAGCAGCGGTTCATACCGCACTTCCCCGAAGCCCGCATCCCCCAGTCGCTCCGCGAGTTGCTCCAGCCCCGGAAACACGCTCACTGATGCTGGCAGCCAGTCGTAGGCATCCCTATGTTTCGAGACGAACCGTCCGATTCGCGGCAGGATGTGCCGGAAATAGAACAGGTAGAGTCCCCGCAGCGGGTTACGCGACGGAGTGCTGAATTCGAGAATCACCAGGCGCGCTCCCGGCTTGAGGACCCGCGCCGCTTCCCGGAGGCCGGCATCCAGGTCCATCAGGTTGCGCACCCCAAACCCGACCGTCGCCCCGTCGAAAACGGCCGCCCCGAACGGCAGCTCCAGGGCGTCGGCATTGGCGGGGAGCGTGCGGGACGACTTTCCCCGGCCTTTGAGGAGCATCGCCTGCACGAAATCGGCAGCCACCACTCGGCCCCGGAACCCGGCCCGGTTTCCCAGCTCTGCCGCGAGATCCATGGTCCCCGCGCAGAGGTCGAGGTAAGTCCCCTCCGGCTCCCGCTCCCAGCCAAGCTGATCCACGGCCCGCCGCCGCCACCGGCGGTCCAGGTTCGCACTCAGCAGGTGATTGAGCAAGTCGTAGCGCGGTGCGATCGCCGCAAACATCTGCCGCACATAGGCGCGCTTGGGAGCTCCGCCGGTGGTCGGTAACTCCCTGTCTGTGGCGAACATAGCCGTCGAATGTACCCCGACGGAAAGCCCGGTGGCAAGCTGACATGGCGCCCCCGGCCGATCTCCGGACCGCATCGGACCAGGAAGTCGTCCTGCTCGCCCGGGACGGCAAGGAGGCGGCCTATCGGGAACTGGTCCGCCGTTACGAGCGGCCGGTCTTTTCGCTGATCTACCGGATCGTGCGCAACCGCGAGCTGGCGGAAGACCTCTCCCAAGACACCTTCGTCAAGGTGCTCAACGCGCTCTCCAGCTATCGGCCCGAATACAAGTTCTCGTCCTGGGTCTTCAAGATCGCCAACAACGTCGCGATTGATCAGGTCCGCCGGCGCGAGCTCAACACGCTCTCGCTCGAGGGCTCACCGCACGCCACCACGCCGGAAATGATCGAGGCCACCACCCTGGAGATCGGTGAGCCCGCCGAAAGTGCGCTCGACGAGGTGGCCAACCGGGAGCTGGGAAGCCAGATCGAACGCGCCATCGCCCGGCTGCGCCCGGAGTATCGGAGCTGCATCCTGCT
>DATECI010000226.1:0-2391 GCA_035286985.1 Gemmatimonadales bacterium | reverse complement strand
CCGCGGATCCCACATGGAAGCCGTTGACCGCACCGTACCCGAATTCCGTGAGTACCTCGATCTCTACGAGTCCGCCCCCCTCCTCGAGCTCGCCCGGCTGGCCGATGCCGAGCGCTACCGCCGGCACCCCGAGGAGGTCGTGACCTATATCATCGATCGCAATATCAATTACACCAACGTCTGCGTGGCCGACTGCAAGTTCTGCGCGTTCTACCGGAGGCCCAAGCACGGTGAGGGCTACGTCCTGCCGTTCGAGAAAATCGGGGAGAAGATCGACGAGTGTAAGGCCCAGGGCGGTGTGCAGATCCTGCTCCAGGGGGGGCACAATCCCTACATCCCGTTCGAGTGGTACCTGGAGCTGATGCGCTACATCAAACGCCACCATCCGATCCACATCCACGGGTTTTCTCCCTCCGAGGTGGTGTTCTTCGGCGAGCGGTTTCGCCTGAGCGTGGCCGAGGTCATCCGGGAGCTCAAGGGGGCTGGGCTCGACAGCATTCCCGGCGGGGGCGGCGAGATCCTGGTGGACGAGGTGCGCCGGCGGGTCGCCGCGAAGAAGGCCCAGACCGAAGCGTGGCTCGGGGTGCAGGAGGAAGCCCACCGCCAGGGCATGAAGACCTCCGTCACCATGATGTACGGCCTGGGAGAGAGCCTGGCCGACAGGATCGAGCATCTCTTCCGGGTCCGCGAGGTGCAGCGGCGCACTGGCGGCTTCACGGCGTTCATCTGCTGGCCCCTTCAGCCGGAGGGCACCGACATGGTGGATCAGCCCAAGACGGATGCCGTCACCTACCTCCGGACCCTGGCCATTGCCCGGATCGTCTTGTCGGAGGTGCCCAATCTCCAGTCGTCCTGGGTCACCATGGGCCTCAAGGTGGGGCAGGTGGCGCTCCGCTTCGGCGCCAACGACTTCGGCAGCCTGATGATGGAGGAAAACGTGGTCTCCGCGGCCGGCACCACCCACCGGGCCACCATCGCCGAGATGGAACGGTGCATCCGGGATGCGGGTTACCAGGTGAGGCGGCGAAGGCAGGACTATTCGATCATCGAACCGGAGCCGGTAGCGGCATGAGCGTGAAGGCGGCCGGGGCGCGAGGGACGGGGTTCCCGCAGGGCGCGTTAGGCGCCATGGAGCAGGAAGCCCGCAAGGTTCGCTGGTGCCGAGTGGCGCCGTCGGCGCCCGAAGGGAACCCCGTCCAAGCGCCCCTGAGCCCCCCGTGATCCGCGTCGGCATCGGCTACGACTCCCACCGCTTCGCCCCGGGACGCCCCTTCATCCTGGGCGGCCAGCGGATCGCGTTCGACCAGGGCCTCCAGGCCCACTCCGATGGCGACGCCGTCGCCCACGCCGTCACCGATGCCATCCTGGGCGCGGCCGCCGCGGGCGATATGGGAGCCATGTTTCCCGACTCGGACCCCCAGTGGAAGGACGCCGATTCCCTGATGCTGCTCCGCCTGGCCCGCGAACGGATCAGCCAGCTCGGGTTCCGCCCGGTCCAGGCCGACGTCACCGTCATCTGCGAAAAGCCCCACCTCGGGGTCTACAAGGAAGCCATGGCCGCTGCCATTGCCGACGAGCTCGGCATCCCCGCCGACGCCGTTGGGATGAAGGCCAAAACCAACGAGGGCATGGGCTTCGTGGGCCGAGGGGAAGGGGTCGCGGTATTTGCCGTGGCCCTGGTGGAGGACCGCTGATCGAGGAGCTCATCGCCCGAGTCGCCGAGTGGCCTCCACTGCTCATCTACGGGGTGATCGCGCTCTCGGTGTTCGTCGAGAACGTCCTCCCCCCGTCGCCGTCGGACGTCTTCGTGGTCCTGGCCGCGTTTCTGGTTCATCGCGGTACCATGAATCCCATCACCATCTTCCTGGTCGCCTGGGGCTTCGGCACCGCAGGCGGGATCGTGGTGTACCTGGTGGCCCGTTCCTTCGGTCGCCGCTTCTTTGCCGGCCGGGTCGGACGCCGACTCATTTCGCCGGGAACCTTCGCCGCGATCGAGCGGGAATACCTCCGGTTCGGAGTCCTGGGCATGTTCCTCTTCCGGATGCTCCCGGCGTTCCGTTCGGTGGTCGCCCCCTTCGCGGGGTTCGTTAATCTCTCGCCGGCCCGGGCCATTCTCCCGATCACCGCAGCCTGCGCGGTCTGGTATGGGGGACTGGTGCTGCTGGGGACCACGGTGGGCTCTGAATGGGAAACGATCCGAACCACCCTCGGCCGCCTCAACACCGGGCTCGGGATTGTCGCTTTCATCCTGCTAGCTGGCCTGGTGCTGTGGGTCCGGAAACGCCGCCGGGAGGCACGCCAGGAGCGGCTCGCGGGGCTTCGGCCTTTCGATCCCGCTCGCCCCGATCAGCCGGCGCTCATGGAGGGTGGGCTGCCGCAGATCTCGGCCGA
>DATECI010000225.1:0-3240 GCA_035286985.1 Gemmatimonadales bacterium | reverse complement strand
TGAAAGCGACCAGGAAATCCCGGGCGCCGATCACCGTTGCGCCGCTCTTGGGGTTGAAAGTCGCGGGGCCGAAATCGGGCTTCCAGGCCGGGTCGAGGATCTTCCGGGCCAGGCCCTCGTATTCACCGGCCCGGATTACCGCGAGATCCTGGCGGCCCCGATTGGGCTGGGCGGCTTCGTAGAGATAAACCGGGATCCCGAGCTCGCGACCCACCCGCTCCCCCAGCCGGCGGGCCAGCTCGGCGGTCTCATCCATGCTGATCCCGGCAATGGGGATGAGGGGACACACGTCCGTGGCGCCCATGCGGGGGTGCTCACCGGTGTGTTGGCGCATGTCGATCAGCTCCGTGGCCGCGGCGATGGCACGAAACGCGGCTTCCCCCACTGCTTCGGGTGCTCCGGCGAACGTGACCACGGTCCGATTGGTAGCCCGGCCGGGATCGAAATGGAGCAGCGTGGCCCCTTCAACCGACTCGATGGCGGCGGTAATTTGGCGGATGACCTCGAGATCGCGGCCTTCGCTGAAATTGGGGACGCACTCGATCAGGGCGGGCATGGGGTAAATCTAAGGCGGTGGGACCCGTAAGTCGGACCGTCGGACTCGGACCGGGAGGGAGGCCAACGCATGGAACGTCGGACTTGCGTGGGACTTTGCTCGGTCGCCGGACTGAGCCACCGAGGCTTGCCCGACGCGCTCTGGACCGTGTCGCGGGCCCAGGGCCCAGGGCAACAGGCCCAGGAGCCTGGCAAGATTACCAAGGAGATGCTGGCAGCGGCCGAAACGGTAATCGGGCTCGAGTTCACCGACGCCGACCGGGATCTGATGCTCACCAATCTGAACAACGCCCTTGCGGGTTATACGGCGCTGCGCAAGGTCGAGCTCCCCAACCCAGTGCTCCCGGCGCTCCGGTTCGATCCGGTGACACCGTCGATTCGCTCGATCGGCCCGGCGTCGTCCGACCGATCGAGGGTGAGGAAGAAGCGCCGACCGAAGCGGGGGGCTGCCCCACCCCGGCCGGCCCGGCCCGAAGACCTGGCTTTCCTCACGGTTGGCCAGCTGGGCGCGCTGCTCCGGGCGGGGCGGACCAGCTCGGTCGAGCTCACCCAGCTGGCGCTCGACCGGCTGAAGCGGTTCGACCCCGACCTGCTCGCGGTGGTGCATCTCACCGAGGAGCGGGCGCTCCGGCAGGCGCGCCAGGCGGACGAGGAGCTTGGGAAGGGGAGGGACCGAGGCCCGCTGCACGGGATTCCTTGGGGGGCGAAGGACCTGCTGGCCGTCGCGGGTTACCCGACGACCTGGGGCTCGCCGATCTACCAGGAACAGATGCTGGGCCAGGACGCGACGGTCGTCGAGCGGCTCGATGCGGCAGGAGCGGTGCTGGTGGCCAAGCTCTCGCTCGGCGAATTCGCCCAGGGAGATGTGTGGTACGGGGGGACTACCAAGAACCCATGGAAAACCGACCAGGGATCCAGCGGCTCGTCGGCGGGGCCGGCCTCGGCGGTAGCGGCTGGTTGCGTGCCCTTCGCGATCGGGAGCGAGACGCTGGGGTCCATCGTGTCGCCTGCAACCCGCTGCGGGGTGACTGGGCTCCGACCCACGTTTGGGCGGGTGAGCCGGCACGGCGCCATGGCCCTCTCGTGGACGATGGACAAACTCGGTCCCATGTGCCGGAGCGCGGCGGACTGCGGGTTGGTCCTCGCGGCGATCGAGGGCCCCGACGGCCGCGATCCCACGGTGGCTTCGCGGCCGCTCGGGTGGGTTCCCGGGAACGCGGTCGGGGGGCTCCGGATCGGCTATTTCAAGACCGCGTTCGAGGCGGATCACCCGACCAAAGCGTTCGATACCACGGCACTCGAAGTGCTCCGCGGCATGGGCTGGGAGCTCATCCCGGTCGAGCTTCCTACCGAGCTGCCCATCAGCTCGCTCCGGATCATTCTTACATCGGAGGCCGCCGCGGCATTCGACGACATTACTCGCTCCGGACGGGATGATCAGATGGTCCAGCAGACCCGGGGCGCCTGGCCCAACAGCTTTCGATCGGCCCGGTTCATTCCCGCGGTCGAATACATCCAGGCGAACCGGGTGCGATCACTGTTGATGGAAAAGATGGATCAGGTGATGGCGGCGGTGGATCTGTTCGTAACGCCCACTGGCGGACCCGGGGTACTGCTCGCCACCAACCTCACAGGGCATCCGGCGCTGGTGCTACCGAACGGCTTCAACCCGGACGGCACTCCGGTGAGCCTGTCGTTCATCGGACGGCTCTATGGAGAGGCGGAGCTGCTCGCGGCCGGCGAGGCCTACCAGGCCGTCACCGATTTCCATACCCGGCGCCCGGTGAAGTTCTCCTGAGGGGGTGGCTTCGCTCGACATCACCGTTCGACCGCCCGACCGTGGCTGGCCGGCCACTGCTGGGTGACGCAGTGGATCGCGCCCAAGCCCCAGACGAGATCGGTGCAGGTGATGAGCACGACCCTGCGATCGGGAAAGAGCCGCTGAAGCACGGCGCGGGCCGCCTCGTCGCGGGGGGAATCGAACCCGGGGAGCAGAACCACCCCGTTGGCGATGTAGAAGTTCGCGTAGCTTACCGGTAATCGCTGGTCCTCATAAAACATCGCGGGTGGCATAGGCAGTTCGATGATTCGGAGCGGATGGCCGTCCTGATCGCCCATTCCCCGCAAGCGCTCGAGGTTGTCCCGAAGGGGAAGGAAGTTCGGATCGGCGGGATCCGGCTCGATCGCCGTGACCACGGTGTCCGGGCTCACGAAGCGGGTGAGATCGTCTACATGGCCGTCGGTATCGTCGCCCTCAATGCCCTGGCCCAGCCACAGTACCCGGCGCGCCCCGAGGTAATCGCGCAGATAGGCCTCGATCTCTTCGCGCGAGCGGCCGGGATTCCGGTTGGGATTGAGGAGACATTGCTCGGTGGTCAGCAGGGTTCCCGCCCCGTTTACCTCGATGCTGCCCCCCTCCAGCACCAGGTCCGGAGCGATGACCGGGATGCCGAGCTCCGCTCCGATCCGGGTCGGGATCGCGTCATCGAGGTCGAAGGGCGGGTACTTGCCGCCCCAAGCGTTGAAGCCCCAATCGAGAATCACCTCTGCCCGGCGTCCGTCGTCTTGCTGGTGCTCCACGAAGATGGGACCATGATCCCGGCACCAGGCGTCATTGGTGGGATGACGATGGAAGACCACTCGGGTGAGGTCCGGGATGGCGGCGGCGCGGAGGGCGTCTCGGGC
>DATECI010000224.1:0-2816 GCA_035286985.1 Gemmatimonadales bacterium | reverse complement strand
GCGACGGCCGGCGCCGCGGCCTTGGAGCAGGCCCAACTCAGCATGGAAGCGGGGAACCTCCCGGCTGCGGCATCCGAGTTCCAGCGGATCATCCGCAGCTATGGCGGCACCGACGCGGCCCACCAGGCGGAGCTTGGCGCGAACGTGGTTCGGCTGGCTTCCGGGCAGACCCAGATAGCGGTGGATGAGCTGCGCAAGTTCGCCGGCTCCAATCCGCCCCCACACTACGCCGCCGGGGCCTGGGCCATGCTGGCCGGCGCGCTCGAGAATCTGGGTCAGTACGAAGAGGCCGCGACGGCGTACCGCCGCTCCTCCGAGCTGGCGCCGGAGGATTACCGCAAGGTGGACGCGCTCCTTGGGGCTGCCCGGGCGTACCGGCTGGCCGGGAAGGGGGACCAGAACCTCGACCTGCTGCGCCAGATCGTGAGCAAGTACTCCAAGGACACTCCGGGGGTAGCGGAGGCTAACGTCCGGCTGGCCGAGGCGACCCAGGGACGGATGTAGGGTGTGGGTCGGGAAGGCCCGGGGCGTCAGCGTCAGTTGGAACCGTCTTTTGTCGGATCGTTTCATAGTACGTATAAGATATATTATGTTAAGTTGCTTGGTGGATAACTGTGGAAATCTCCCTTTCTCCCTCCGCAATCAAACCTGTAAGTGATTGACCCTCAGGCTATTAGACTGGGATTTCCGAGCTTCAGGCCGGGCGTGGTCGACCTCCGCTCATCCCGCTAGTTCTCCCGCAAAGACTAACCTCCCTTCTCCACAGAGCCACGGTTCCCGGGCCCAGCCAGCTCCGTCACCAGGTTCCAGCCGTCCTGCTACCGAGAAGACGTTTCCGCCCCAGGACCGGACCCGGAGCGGAAGCCGGTCCAGCCCCCGCCGGGCCAGCGCGAAGGCGGTTGCGACCGTGCCGGTCCCGCAGGCCAACGTTTCCGCCTCGACCCCGCGTTCATAGGTCCTGACTAGCCAGGCGGGGTCGCTTCCCGGGCTGGTCGGTCCGACAAAGTTGACGTTGAGCCCGGCGGGAGCGAACGCTGGGTCGTTGCGCAGGGCCCTGCCCCGCCCGGCTACATCGAGGCCAGCTACGTCATCGACGAGCACGATGAGGTGCGGCACCCCGACCGTACCCAGCTCCATCCATCGCTCCCCGGTTGCCAGGGGCAACTCCACCGGGGTGGGCAGGCAGAAGTCCGGGAGCAGCAGCTCGGCCGCCCATCCCGGGCCGACGCAACGGGTCTTGAGGGTGCCGGAGTCGGTATGAAGCAGCATCCCGGTTTCCGGAGCAAAGCCCAGCCGGGCCGCAAGGCGGGTGCTACAGAGCGCCGCGTTGCCGCACATACCGGCCCGGGAGCCATCCGCATTGAAGTACACCATCCGGGCACCGCGTTCGCCCTCGGAGCTCAGGATCACGAGCCCGTCTCCCCCCACCCCGGTTCGTCGATCGCAGAGCTCTCGAATCCGCTCGGCTGGCCATTCCTCAACCCGGGCGTTCCGGTCGGCTAGGAAGACGAAATCGTTGCCGGACCCGGTCATCTTGTAAAACCGTCCCGTCATATGCGCCTGAACAGGGCCGCGAGCCGGAGCCACCAGACCATCCAGATCGCCTCCCGGACGATCTTGCGGCTCATCTTGCTCTTGCCGTCGGTGCGGTCCACAAATACGATGGGCACCTCCACCAATCGGAATCCCTTGCGGGCGGCCCGAAAGCTCATCTCGATCTGGAAGGCATAGCCGTTGGAGCGCACTTCATCGAGGGGGATGGCTGCCAGCACCTCCCGCCGAAAGCATTTGAAGCCTCCGGTCGAGTCGGTCAGCCGGAGCCCGGTCACCCACCGGGCGTAGCGATTGGCCAGCCAGGAGAGGAGGAGCCGGGACATCGGCCAGTTGATGACGTTGACCCCGGTCTTGTAGCGAGAGCCGATCACCAGGTCGGCATCCGCAGCCGCCCCGATCAGGTCGCCCAGGTACTTCGGGTCGTGGGAGAAGTCCGCATCCATCTCGAGGATCAGGTCGTAGCCACGCTCCAGGGCCCAGCGAAAGCCGGCTATGTACGCCCGCCCCAGCCCCGCCTTTTCCGAGCGGTGGAGGACGTGGATCCGGGGGCTCCGGGTGGCAAGGTCGTCAGCGATCCTTCCGGTCCCATCGGGCGAACTGTCATCCACCACCAGGACCTCGATCCGGCCATCCTGATTGAGAATCTGGGGGATCAACCGGGGCAGATTCTCGCTCTCGTTATAGGTCGGAAGAATGACCAGGAGCCGCTCAGGCATTCCGCCGCCTTCGTTGCGCGAGAGGGACGGCAAACAACCCGGCAATACCCAGCAACGAGACCAGGCTCAGGAGCCGGCCGTTCCGGTACGCGCCGGACCGGAACTCGAGCACTACTTCCCTGGCTCCTGGGGGGAGGATGACGCTGAGCAGCGCGTATTGGCCTCGCAGCACGGGGGCTGCCTGTCCGTCCACCATGGCATGCCAGTCCTGGTACCAGTTTTCCGAAACCATGAGGTATTGCTGCGCGGCGGAAGAGCCGGTCAGCACGATCCGCATCCGGCCCGGTCTCCATTCGGCGACCCGGGCGGCCACCGGCGACGGGGCCGGTGCGGTGCCACCGAGCGGAGCCGGATCGACTCGGGTCGTATCGGAATAGAGCACGACCCGATCCCAGGGGAATCGCGGGTCCACCAGCGCCGGCACGATCTGATCGTCGGGTATCTTGGCCGCGCCGGCCAGGACCCGGGCATACGGCGGAACGCTATCGGCCTCGTACAGGTAGGCGCTGGTGCCCGGCGTAGTCGCGACCGGCCCGAGGAGCTCGT
>DATECI010000223.1:0-2257 GCA_035286985.1 Gemmatimonadales bacterium | reverse complement strand
GGACCGCGTTCGCTTCGATTCCCAGGGACCAGTGCTGCCCGAGGCTCCGCACCAGCAGCGAACTTGCGTTATAGCGGTTATTGTCGGACTCGAACACCGAGCTGTCGCTGAGGGTGAAGCTGCTGTGGCTCCGGTTGGCTCCAGCGGAGATTCGGAATTTCCAAGCCTCACTCACCCGATCGGCGCGGAGGGAACCAGAGAGGTTATTGCGTTTGCTCTGCGACTCGCCCGAGAACGACCCGTTCACGCCGACCCGGAACACCCAGAGATTCCAGGGGTCTCTGGGTTGCTGGACCGGCCCGGCCGCGGGTCCGCCCGGAGGAGCGGTGAAGGTCACCCGGACCTGATCGGCGAACCCTCCCCGGGCAACATAACGCGCGAGACCCAGCGCGATCCGCTGGGTCTGGGCTCTGCGAATTTCGTCCTCGGTGTCGGTCTGACGGCTGGCGAACCTGATCTCGTCGTCCAGGCCCTGAAACTCGCCCACGCCGATGAACCGAAGCGTGAATTCCCGTCCCCCTCCGCCGGTTCCCTGGGACGAGATCAGGAGATGCACCACAGCATCCTGCCGGTCCCGTACCCAGTTCACGTAGGTGATCTCCCGGCGGATGTGCTGGGTATCGCAGAAGGTCTGACAGTCGAGGAAGACCCGGATCGCTTCGACCGGTGGCTGGGGGAAAGCCGGCTCGGGCAGGATCGCCCCCAGGCAGAGGACGAGACAGGCCGGGACCAGCCGGTTCCAGTTCATGGGATCGCTCGACGCCTGGGGGCAACTGGGATTAAGACGTTTCGGGCCCGGGATTGGTTGCAGCAGGTCCCGGCGTCCTCCCAAGCTACCCAGTCGGCGGCCCCCTCGGGAAGCGGCCGCTCCGCCTCGTGCAGTGGGCCCGTTTTGGACCCACTTCCAGCGCCTCGGCCGGTATGCGGGGCGGAGCCTGGGGTCCTATCTTCCTTCCCTTGCTCCGCCTCCGCGGTCGGGCCCGGCTCACCCTGACGCAGGAACGCGCATGACCGGTCGGATTACCTGGTGCGTGCTTGGGTTGCTGCTTGGCCCCGGTTCTTCCCTTCCTGCCCAGCGGCGCGAGCCGCCGAACCCCATTCAGCGCCACTACCAAGCCATCGCCGATCGGATCATCGCCGCCGCCACCGCCGACAGCGCCGCCTGGAACAAGCTCGCCGAGCTCACCGATGGATTCGGCCACCGGCTGAGTGGGAGCGAAGCGCTGGAGGGCGCGATCGACTGGATCATCGCCCGGATGCGGGCCGAAGGGCTCGAGAACGTCCGGGGCGAGCCGGTGATGGTGCCGAAATGGGTGCGGGGTCCCGAACGGGCCGAGCTCCGGGCGCCGCGCTACCAGCAACTCCCGATGCTCGGGTTGGGCGGCAGCATCGCCACCCCGTCAGGCGGCCTCGAAGCAGAAGTCCTGGTGGTGTCGAGCTTCGACGACCTCACCGCCCGCGCCGAGCAAGCCCGGAACAAGATCATCCTCTTCGATGTCCCGTTTACCAACTACGGTCAGACAGTCGCCTACCGCGCCAGGGGAATGATCGAGGCCGCCAAGGTCGGCGCGGTGGCGGTGCTCATCCGCTCGGTCGGACCGTTCGGGATGCGCACGCCCCATACCGGCTCGATGGCGCCGTACGATTCCGCGGTGAGGAAGATCCCCGCCGCGGCCATCACGATGGAAGATGCCGCCATGCTGCACCGGATGCAGACCCGCGGCCAGCGAATCGTGGTCCGGCTGGAGATGAACGCGCATACCCTGCCGGACGTGCCGTCGCGCAACGTGATAGGGGAGCTCGTCGGTCGCGAGCAACCCGACGAGATCGTCGTGTTCGGCGGCCATATCGATTCCTGGGACGTGGGCACCGGTGCGATGGATGATGCCGGCGGGGTGGTGATCGCCTGGGAAGCGGTGCGGCTGCTGCACCAGCTCGGCCTCCGCCCCCGCCGGACGATCCGGGCGGTCGGTTGGACCAACGAGGAAAACGGCGGTCGCGGGGGCCAAGCTTATCGGGACGCCCATCGGGCCGAGCTCGACCGACACATTGTGGCGATCGAATCCGACGGCGGCCCGTTCAAGCTCCGCGGCTTCGGGTTTTCAGGGAGCGCTTCGGCCTACGCCGTCGTCAGGCAGATCGGGAAGCTGCTCCAGCCACTTGGCGCCGACACGGTCTTTCCAGGAGGCGGCGGGGCCGACATCGGCCCGATCATGGCGCTTGGCGTGCCGGGGATGTCGCCCGTCGTGGATGGCAC
>DATECI010000222.1:0-4858 GCA_035286985.1 Gemmatimonadales bacterium | reverse complement strand
CGAAGCCCTTGTGCCGCTGTCGGTAGGATTCGGCACGACCGGCATCGCGGCTGGCGAACGCGAGCCGCACGCCGGCCCCGACCCGGGCGAGCGTGGCAGCGTGGGTGTGAGCCATGGCTCCGCACCCCAGCACGGCAATGGAGAGGGTCACGCGGCGGGCCCCGGCTGAGGACCGGCTGCGAGCGCGGTGGCGACCCGCAGCGCATTAGCCGCAATGGTCAGACTCGGGTTGACCGCGGCTGACGTGGGGAACACACTGCCATCCACGACCCGGAGATTCTCGACCCCCCGGAAGCGGCACCACCGGTCGAGGGCCGAGGTTTGGGCGTCCCATCCCATGCGAACGGTGCCCAGCGCATGCGAAAAGGTGCGGATCGGATGATGATAGAACAACCAGGCGCCGGCGGTACGGAGGATGGTGCGCGCCCGGCGGCGGAGCGCCCGGGCGGCTGCGAGATCCCGCGGCGAATAGCGGTGCACGATGGAAAGCGCGGGGAGACCCACCCCATCCGTCGCTTCGGAATCGAGCATCACCCGGTTCCCCGCCTGAGGCTGGTCCTCGGCGAGGGTGATGAACCCGGCCGCCCGAGGGAGGAAGAGGCCGGCGATCCAGGGAAGCGGCCAAGGCACCTGGGTCGCGATCACCCCGATCGGCGGCGTGGGCACGGATTGAATGCTGCCCAGCGGCCCAGCGGGGGCGTCGCTGGAATCGCCGGCGTAGTAATCGAGAACGGCGAGATCCTTCCCGAGCCCATCCCGGGGAAATTTCTCCCGGAGGAGCCCGAAAACCACGCTGTTTGCATGACGCATGAGATAGCGGCCCACCGTCGCCCCGCCGGAATTGACCCGGTCGAGGCCGGAAGCCAGCAAGAGTTGCGGAGTCGCGAGCGCCCCAGCGCCGAGCAGCACTTCCCTGCCCTGAACCGTAAATCGCCGCCGGGAATCGAGATCGACGCACTCCACTCCGGTGATCCGGCCCGCCTGCTCGACCAGCCGTACCGCGGCAGTCCGGGGGAGCAGGGTGAGACCGCGCTCGAGCAGGGGCCGCACGACCCGGGTGGCGACGTCGTTCTTGGCGGAAACCGGACAGGGCCAGCCATCGCAATGGCCACAGCGGATACAGGGATGCTGAGCGGGTTCCTGGCCGAAGTTGATCGCCATGGGGAGCGGGAACGGATGCAGCCCGAGCGAACGGGCCGCCTCGGCCAGCCGGGCCGACAGCAGCGAAAACGCATTGGGTGGCGCCGGAAAGGGGGCACTGCGCCGTGGTGCGGTAGGATCGCCCTCCGAGGCGCCGGCCACGCCGAGGAGCCGCTCGGCCTCGGTGTAGAAGGGCTCGAGATCGGCATACCCAATCGGCCATTCAGCCGAGGAGTCACCAGTGATTTCGGGAGGGGGAGAGAAGTCCGTCTCTCGGAACCGGAACGAGACCCCGCCGTAGAACACCGATGCCCCGCCGACACAGAACAAGGCGCCGACCGGCCGGGGAGCGTGGGTCCCGTTGCTCACCCGATAGCCGGCATCGTGGGCATAGTGGGGCGAGAGTATCACAAAACTCTCAATACTCGAGGCCTGGGGACCGCGGGGCACCCAGTCCCCGCGCTCGATCAGGAGCACTGACCAGCCCGCCTCCACCAGGACGCGAGCCGCCAAGGCGCCGCCGAAGCCGCTGCCGATGATCACCGCGTCGAACGGTCGGTTCATGGGGGAAATCCCGGAGCAAAGATAACCCTGGTTGTGGAGGCGGCCGGGGCGGTGGTAGCGTTCTATTGCTGGCCCCGGCTGTCTCGCCTGCGCCAGTATCGTCAAGCCAAGGAGATGGCCATGCGGAGGGGCCGGGTGGGGCGGCTGGTGATGGCGGGATGGCTCGCGGTCGGTACCACCGGCTGCGCGGGATGGAAGATGGAATCGGTTTCGCCGAGGGAGCTGCTACGAACCGGCCCGGTCCCGGCGGTCCGGATCACCAAGCCCGACAAGAGCCGGGTCGAGGTATGGAATCCAACCCTGGTGGGCGACAGCATCACGGGCAACCCGACCGAGCGCGCGATCGCCCGGTTCTACGTGCCGTTGAGCAGTGTCCAAACCATCGAAACCCGGCATACCAGCATCGGCAAGACAGCGCTCGCGGTGCTGGCGGTCGGCGCGGGGATCGCCGCGTACGCCTTCCTCCAGTCCCTCAACCAGTATTGAGGGCCTCGTTCGGGTGGGTGGTTGCCGCCTGCGTCCTCGGGGCCGTCGGATGCGGGGCTGAGCCGGGGACCGGCCCGAACCGACCCCCGGTGCCGCCCGGTCTGTACGTGTTGAGCGATGTCGGCGGCATGCCCGCGCCGTATGTCTACGAGGAGGCCACCTACAGCGACAGCGTGGTCGCGACCCTGAGCTTCGCCTTCGACAGCGTTCACATCCTCAACGACAGCGCTTTCACCCGGCATTTCCGACGGGAACTGGTGATCACCCGGCCGCCTATCCCGCCGATCGTCCAGGAGTTCGACGAGTTCCGCTTCAGCGGCATCATCCTGGACCGGGAGGACGAGATCAAGCTCACAGTGACGAGTGGCGTCCTGCCGGGCGGGCATGACCTCGCCTATTTCACACCGGTCGCGGAAGACCCGGTGCTCCTCCGGCATACCACCGTTCGGCGCTACCAATGCACGGCCGCGCGGTGCGACCTGATCAGCGAGCAACGGGTGATTTCGCGGTATGCGCGCCAGTAGGACCGGGCTGTTGGCGCTGGCGCTGGCCGCCTGCGGCAGCACCGATCCGAGCGGCCGGCTTCCTCTTCACGGGCGCTTCGGCGCCCCCTTCGCGGACCGAACCGCCTATCTGGCCCTGAGTCTGTTCGGGGACGCCACCGTATCGGGTCGGGCCTGGTCCAACTACAACCCCTCCTTGATCGCCGGGGCCACCATTACCGGCCGGTACGATCCGCCGATGGTAACGCTGGACATCCATCCCGACATCCACTTCGGTGTGCTGGACTGGCGCCTGGTGGGAACGCTCGAGCGGGATACGCTCAAGGGCGTGCTGACGTTTGCCGGAACCAACGCGCAACGGGTCGAGCTGCCCCGGGTCAAAGCCATTCCCCTGGGAGACTATTCCCAGAGGATCTCGGGAGCGGTGCAGGACACCTCCACCGGCTGGGCCACGTTCAACTACGGCGGTGGGAGCTTTCGCCTGATCCAGGTCTTCTCGGTCCAGGACCAGTCGTTTACTTCCATGGTGGTCTTCTGGAACCGCCGGGATCGTCCGCCTCGTGGCGTCTATGAGTTGAGCGAGGAAGGAGGCCCGCCACCGTCCGTCCGCTTCGTTTTCCGAGCGGTGGGGGGGCAGGACGTACGATACACGCTGCGGGAAGGGAAGCTATTGATCAACGAATCAGAACGTTATGTGCTGGCCGGACAGTATCGGATGACGGCGACCGATCCGGAGGGAAGGGTCGTAACCGTGAGGGGGACCTTCAACTCGGGGTGCGCGAGCCCGACCTGTTGAGGGACGGGGGCCCGGCGGTCACTGCCCATCGGTCCGGGTGATCGCCGGACCGCCCAGGGACGCGCGATGGGTCTCCGGCGCGAACAGCGCTCCAATCACGGAGATCGCGCAGGATGCCGCCATGTAGCCCGCGACCGCCCAGACTCCGCGCCGGGCGAGCAGCAGGGTGGCGATAAGCGGAGCAAGTCCCCCTGAAAAAACCGAGGTGAGCTGATAGACCAGCGAGGCGCCGCTGTAGCGGACCCGAGTGGCGAACAGCTCCGCGAAATAGGCGGCCTGGGGCCCGTACATCAAGTCCTGGCCGACATTGAGTCCCAGCACGATGGCGAGGGGAACGAACCCAGGGCCCAGCCCGAGCAGCCAGAAGAACGGAAATGCGTAGAGTAAGGAAATGACCGCGCCGGCCAGATAGACCGGGCGGCGGCCGAACCGGTCGGAAAGGGCTCCGAAAACCGGGATCGTAAACAGACCCACGACCGCCGCGACCGCCAGGCCGAGGAGCATCGCGCTCTTGGAGTATCCCAGGGTCTTTTCGCCATAGCTCAGGGCAAACACGGTGAAGATGTAGAACAGCACGTTCTGGCCGAACCGCATGGCCATCCCGACCAGAATTTCCCGGGGGTGGCGCCGGAAGACCTCGATCAGCGGCGCGGCGGCCGTCGTACTGGTTTCCTGGAGCCGGGTGAAGACCGGAGTTTCGAGCAGCCGTAACCGGATGAAGAGCCCAACCCCAATCAGGAGCGTGCTGAGCAGAAACGGCACCCGCCAACCCCAGGCGAGGAACTCGGAGTCCGGCAGGGTGCCCGAGAAAAGGGCGAACACTCCGGTGGAGAGCAGCAGGCCCGCCGGCACCCCCATCTGGGGCCAGCTGCCGTGGATCCCCCGCTTTCCCGTTTCCCCGGAGTGCTCCACCACCATTAACACCGCACCGCCCCATTCCCCACCTACTCCGATTCCCTGAAGGAATCGGAGGATCACCAGGAGCACGGGCGCCCCGACCCCGATCTGGTCATAGCCCGGCAGGAGGCCCATCAGGGCGGTCGCGACACCCATGATGAGCAGCGACCAGACCAGCATCGTCCGCCGCCCGAGGCGATCGCCGTAGTGCCCGAACAGGGCCCCCCCAAGGGGACGGGCCACGAAACCCACGGCGAAGGTCCCGTAAGCGCTGAGGGTCCCCGCCAGGGGGGAAAGGGTCGGGAAGAAGAGCCGGTTGAAGACCAGCGCCGCGGCAGTGCCGTACAGAAAGAAATCGTACCACTCGATGGTGGTCCCGATGAAGCTGGCCAGGATGACAGGACGGATGGAACCCGGACCGGTCCCCGAGCCTGGGTGCTCCGGTTTCCGATCGGCGTGGTAAGAGGAAAAG